>NZ_JBJURM010000019.1:0-139871 GCF_046097995.1 Rhodococcus sp. 5A-K4 | reverse complement strand
CTGCGGCGGCGGCGGACAAGGCGACGCACTCATCATCCGCGTCCCCAAGGCGTAATTACTTCCTGCTGACCAGACAGGTCGCCGAGCCCTCATCGTGCTCGGCGACCTGTCTGTTTCATGTCGGAGGCTAGTTCGGATCAAGCGTCGTCGAGCGGTTGCGCAACAATGTCTCGATCTCCGAACGTCGGTATCTCCGATGTCCGCCAAGCGTTCTCAGAGTGCCGACCTTGCCCTCCCTCGCCCACCTGGACACCGTGGTCCTGTCGACATGGAACAGTGCGGCAACCTGTTTGGTTGTCAGCCATTCGTCGACAGATGCTGCGTGCTCTTCTTCTCGGCTCATTGACAGTGATTCGTAGCCGTAGCGTGGATGGATGGGTCCGACAATGAATTGGCAACCCCTGGCGCGCTGTGAAAGACTCGCTGCAAAACTTTACTATTCCTTGGGGAAAATATGTCGAAGTCGGTAACTCTGATCCGTTCCACATCACTCTCATCGGTCGCTGAATACGCCTATGCAGCAACGGCTCCCGCCGATGCACGGCTGATCTTCCTGGCCGGATCCTGCCCGTTGAACGAGGACGGCTCCACTGCCGCCATCGGCGACTACGCAGGACAGGCAGCCAAGGCCGTCGACA
The DNA here is from genome assembly GCF_046097995.1 of Rhodococcus sp. 5A-K4. Classification (NCBI taxonomy): domain Bacteria; kingdom Bacillati; phylum Actinomycetota; class Actinomycetes; order Mycobacteriales; family Nocardiaceae; genus Rhodococcus; species Rhodococcus sp. 5A-K4. The sequence goes on along the minus strand of NZ_JBJURM010000019.1, from coordinate 139,233 downwards.
ACCTGAGAACAGCTCTCTCGGACGCGGGCGCGTCCGTCACCGACGTGATCAGCACCCGCGTCCTGGTGGCGTCGAGCAATCAAGCCGACCTCGTTGCGGCGTGGGAGGTAGTCCGCGACGCGTTCGGTGATCACGACGCCCCAAGCACTCTGATGGGTGTGACCGTTCTCGGTTACGACGATCAACTGGTCGAGATCGAGGCAATCGCGGCCGTCGTCGACTGAACCGAACCGAACCGGGCGTTCCTACCGGGGATCTTCGTGAGCAAGGGCCTGGTAGCCCTTTGCCCCCGCACGATCCACAGCGGCTCGCACAACAGCGAAGATGGCTCCCTGCAGGGCTGCGGCGATCAGGACTTCCTTACTCGACCTGCTCAAATCTTTTGGCTCGGGCGCATTCTTGTCGTCACCGATGCGCTTCCACACCTGCTGGAAGACGGCACCGGCCAAAATGCCGCCGAGGACGCTCGTCGCCAGTGAGAGTGGCTTGTACATCGCTTTCGATACTGCGCTCATTGCGCGGATCCTCCATGGTTCGATTCGTACCGCCTGAGCGGGCTGACCGACTCTCACTACCCCACAGGCGAACTGTCGAAACATTGCACCGGCGCGGCGCGAAGTTGACTGTCGCACGTTATGTTCCACGGTTTGCCATTTCGCGGGCCGGGTAGGATCGTCTTAGCGAAAGAAGGTTGTGTAAGTCATGGAAAACTACAGAATCGAACTACCGGACGGTACTACGGTGATGGAAGATTTCGCCTCGGATCGCGCCGCCATCGCATACGCGGTCGATCTGAATCACGGGTGTAGCGAGAAAGTATCGGTATTCCGTATCACCGACGAAGGGGAAACCATCCCGACTCGGATGTGCCCCAAGCCGAATCCTGGTTCGCGGCGTCGCGCGCGAAGCGTCCGATAGAAACCCGTCAAGAAGCGTCGAGGCGGGGGAAGAGCGTTTCTCTTGCGAGCAACAGCAAGGCCGCAGCGACCGGAATCGCCAGCAACGCACCGACAATACCGAGCAACGCTCCGCCCAACAGGACCGCGACCACAGTCACCAACGCCGGGACCGCTACCGTCTTCCCGATGATCTTCGGAACGAGCAGGTAGTCCTCGAGCAGACGTAACGCGATGAAGAATGCAACTGTCGCCAATGCCGTTGGGACAGAGACTGTCAGGGAGACCAGGGCGACGATAACCCCTGCGATCGTGGAACCGACTATCGGGATCAGATCGAGCAGAGCGACCAGCAGCGCCAGGATCAACGGGTACGGCACGTCGAAGATCAACAACCACGCGAAAGTGCACACTGCGGTGATCACGGAGATCAGAACATTGCCGAGGACGTACCCACCCACACCTGCCAGTATCTGATCACCGATGGCGATTGCTCGGGGCCGCCGCGAATGTGGCACCAGCCGATACAGATTCGTGCGGATTCGTGGATAGTCGATCAAGAAGTACGTCGTCAGTACAGCAACGATTCCGGCGTCGGCGACTGCGCTGAACACCGCCCGCCCCGCACCGAGCAAACCCGTCGCGAGCGCAGAACCCGAACCATCCAGTTGTGTGGTGAGGTGCTGCTCGAGGTGATACTTCTCGTCGAGGTCGTTGACGATCGGGTACCGGTCACGAATGTGTGTCAGGAGTTCGGGAGCGTGCGATGCAAACTGACGTCCCTGCTCGACCAGCGGGGTGATCGCAGCAACGAGAAACAGCGCCAACATCACTGCAATTCCGAGGAGTACCACGGTGACTGCGATCCAGCGCCGGAAATGTCTCCGCTCCAGCCAGACGATCATCGGTTCGATGCCCACCGCGAGAAACAGCGCGACCACGATCAGGATCAGCATGCCTCGCGCCGCAAGCAGCACTTCGATCACCGCATAAGTCACGGCAACTCCGGCCGCGGCGCTCAGACCGATGAAGAACGGTGACCGACGGTCGAATCTCGGTCCGGGCTCACCCAGCGGCCGGACAGGCGTCGCCAATGCTGCGGCTTCGCGTTCCGCTTCCGCCATCGGATCTACGGCTTGGACTTCACTTTCGGAGTCCGGTGATCGGTCTGCGGAACTGGGATCCATTCAAGCCACCTCACGATCCGCGCGACTTCCCGGCACGGGAGTGAGTACCCGTGCCGTAGTCGGATCAACCTCGGGACCTCTCCGCTCCGCTTCGGGTCAGTGCCAGCCCGGTTCCCACAACTCCGATGATCGACACTGCGATGGCGATACTGGGCCAACCGTCGCTCTGCCAGTAGACGTCGTCGAGAGTGATCAGCAACGCGGCCTCGTCGACGATGAGCCCGAGTGCAATACCCAACGCGATGCCCATCCATGTTCGTGCGCGAGGGCTTCGGTCTACGAGGCCGAAGATCGCCACCCCGGCCAACAGGAGGATTCCCCACAGGTAATGGTGAAGGTGCGTCCCACCGGCACTGATGTCGCCGACGTCCCTGGTGTCGATCTGGATCAACCAGGTCACCAGACGTGCTCCACCGAACGTCAGTGTGAAGGCCACCCACGCCAACACCAAACCGCGGCGTGACTCGTCAACTTGATTCCATCTGCGAGGAAACCTGAATCTCTCCACAGGTTTCTCTTCCGCATGATCTCGAGAAAGCATCCTTCATGTTTACCCGACGCAGCTCAGAGCGATAATTTCGGGTAGAGACACCGAAAATCAATTGGAGAACGAAAAAGCGGTACTCGATCTCCGAAGAGATCAGGTACCGCCTTCTCAGCTACTCGCGCAGTATCGATCAATACCAGACTTTTCGTCCGCCCACTGCACGCCCGGTAGCACCGAGGATGGACAAAACTGCACCTACGACGACCAAAATGATGCCGACGGTGGTCAGAATGCTCAACCCCGTGAAAAAGCCGATCAACGCCAGAATAATGCCGAGAACAATCATGTGAGAACCTCATCCGGTATGCGCCTAGAAATGATCTACTCAACTGACGCTACTACAAAAACTTCACAATCAAGAAATCCGATAATCGACATCATCAATACGAAACTCGTATTACTACCCAATAATGTCGGCGTTAAAACATTGGCCTTTCTTTTTCTTATCCCTCACGGTTCGATGCCTTCGATCTTGGCCTCGACGGCCGGCGTGATGTGGCTCAACACGCAGCGCCAACGACCGTCTCGCCGGGCGAACACGTCGGTGGTCCACTCCTCGGCGTCGTACTGCCTTCCGTCGTAGTGCGCAGTATTGGTGATCCGCGTGGTGAAAAGCGCAACGTCACCGAAGAAACGCACGCGAGCGCGCCCGACGCGATCCATCGCCGAATGAGTCAGGTCGCCAGAGGCCACGAAACCCAGAAACTCCGCCTTGGTGGACACCCCGGACTCCGAGACGATCACCCAGTCGTCGGCCATGAAGTCGCCGATCCGTTCGGCGTCGTTCGAGCACATCGCGACGTTCCACTCGTCTGCAGTTGCAGTCAGCACCGCTGTTTCCTGATCCGACATGGCCTCTCCCTCTACCGTCGTCACCCTCGGCGGGTGATGCCTCGACGGCAGGGTTCCCGCAAGGTGGACGTCGAACCGACGAACTACGAGAGGGCAGAGATGACAGACACCAGTCGCACCGAGCTTGCAGCTCAGGCGTACATCTACGGATTTCCCCTCGTTTTCAATCTCGACCAGGTCCATCGGTACGTTCACGACGGTGTCGGAGCGAACCCCGCCGCACCTTTCAACACCTTCAGTCACGCCCGCACACTCGCCGGCCCGGCAGATACTTTTGTCACGATCAACAACGACACCGTGTATTCCATGGCGCAGATCGACCTTTCTGTCGGCCCCGTTGCGCTGCACGTCCCCGATACCGATGGCCGTTACTACGTCCTCCAGTTCGTCGACGCCTGGACAAACAATTTCGCTTACGTCGGGCACCGTGCCACCGGCACCAAGAGCGGAGACTTCCTTCTCGTCCCACCCACCTGGACCGGAACCCCGACCGCCCAGACCACAGTGATCAGATTTCCCACGACCGTTGCATCGATCGTCGGTCGGTGGGCGTGCGGCGACGACGACCTCCCCGCCGTGCATGCCTTGCAGGACGCCACCACCCTGACCGTCGTCGACTCCGCCGGGGCTCCGGCCGGTCTACCGGTCCCCGACTCCGAGGTCAGCCAGGACCTCCTCTTCCTCGAGAAACTCCGCATCTGGTCGCAGGCCTTTCCGCCGGCCCCGCGCGATCGAGAACTCCAGGATTCGTTCTCACCGATCGGAGTCACCGAGCACGGGGCCTCTCCCTATGTATCGCTGTCTGCCGACGACGCTGCGGCGCTCGCAGACGGGTTGACCGCCGGAGAGAAGAATCTGCACGAAGCACTCACGCACGGCTCCAGCCCCGAGGCCAACGGTTGGAAGCTGACTTTCCACGCCTTCGACTACAACCTCGACTACTTCGAGGTCGGTGCAATCGACGATCCACAATTCAAGATCGCCGATCCCAGGTTGCGAATCATCGAACGAGCGGCGGCGGCCAAGGGCGGGCTGTGGGGCAACCACCCCTACGAAGCGGCGTACATCATGACCTACGTCGACGATCAGGGAACGCAATTGAACGGAAACCGCACCTACACGATCAGACTCGACCCCACTCCGCCGGTGAGCGCCTTCTGGTCGCTGACGATGTACTCGGTGCCGGACTTCTTCCTCGTGGCGAACCCCATCGACCGATACTCGATCGGCGACCGCACTCCCGGCATCGTCCACGACGCCGACGGTGCGTTGACGATCACGATCAGTCACGAGGAGCCGAAAGATGCCACGGCGAAGGCGAACTGGCTCCCCTGCCCGCGCGGAGACTTCCGACCGGTCCTGAGAATGTACGAACCTTCGCCCGCCGTACTCGATCAGTCCTACGTCGTCCCCGCTATCACTCGCTCGCGAGAATGACGGCTCACGTCTGACGGCCTGCCCCAGGCCAGGCCGTCAGACGGACACAGAATCAGGCGTGAGTGCCGCCGTCCACACGGATCTCCGTGCCGGTGATGAAAGCACCATCGTCGGAAGCCAGCATCGCGATAACTCCCGCAACACTTTCCGGCCCGGCCATGGGAGCACCACCGGACTCCAGATCAGTGCTCAGAATTGGCGACAGCTTGCCGAAGAGCGACCAGTCGGTGTCTTCCGGCAGGTACGACGCCGTGGTGTCGGTGATCCCGCTCTTCACACTGCCCGGAGCTACCGCGACGGCGCGCAGACCCTGCTTGCCGTATTCGAGAGCCAGTGCGTGAGTGAAGGACTGGATTCCTCCCTTACTCGCCGCATATGCGGCCATGTACGGGTGCGCGAAGGCTGCGGAGGTGGAGCTGAAATTCACCACCACTGCGTTGCCGGTGGCCAGGAGAGCTGGCAGTGCCTGACGAGTGACGAGGAAGGTGCCGGTCAAGTTCACGGAGATCACCTGATTCCACAAGTCCAGTGAGGTCTCGTGGGTGTGCCCGCCTCGCAATATCCCGGCGGCGTTGACCAGTACGTCCAATCCCCCGAGAGCCGAAATTGCCTGACCCACAACCGTGATGACGGAACTCTCGTCACCGATATCGACGACGACGGTGTCGAGACGACCCTCCGTCGAGGCATGTTCAGCCGACCTCCGGGTGTCTGCCAGACCCTTCTCGGAGATGTCGGCAGCGACCACGCGGCCACCTTCGGCGAGCAACCGCAGCGCGGTGGCCTGCCCGATTCCCGATCCTGCGCCGGTGACGAGAATACGACGACCTTCGAAACGATTCAATGCTGTGTACCTTTCACGAAAACGAGTTGGCTGGTAATCCAGGCTCGGCGGCGCCGACACTCACAACTCACCCGCGAGAAACTTCAGGTACGGGAAATACGCAGCACTGCAACAGGTGTGGCACTGCGAAATCTCAGCGAGGTAATGCTCGCCGAAGTGGCGAATGTCAGACGGATCCGGCCGGTGCGGCCAAGGCTCTTTCGATCCAGACAAGACCAGAGGGGCGGCGGTCGATCGCCTTACGCCCCCGGCGGAATGTCGCTACGCCGAATCGGGCCGTGCGCAGTGCACGGCCGGAATCGAGAGTACAGCGGCGTATGGACATCACAGGCACCGTAGCAGCGCGAGTACAAGTCGCTCAAACGCGTTGTTCGCGACGCAGGTTTGATTCAGGTAATCAGATGTCACTTCTGGACAACTGTGCCGACTTAGGCAGCACTAACCTGATGGCATCTCGAAAACCCGATCCAGGAGCACAGTCGATGACACATGCAGACGCCACGAGCACAACAACTCCCCCTCCCCGGGCGAGCGTCCTACGAACCGCTGACCACAATCGCGGACTCAACGACGTTCTCGCCGTCGTCGAAGCAATGGAGCGACCGAGCGACCACCTGCTGCGGATCACGGCTCGTTTGACGGAGTCGACCGACGATCCGACCTGGTCACGCCCGAACGTCACCGTACGAATGAATCTCGGGCCCAATTTCGACGACGCTTCGCGTGTGTACACGGTGCGTTCCTACGATTCCGCCACCGGATCGATCGTCATCGACGTGGTCCTGCACGGACAGACCAGCCCGATGATGAGGTGGGCAGCGGCGTTGACCATCGGTGACACCTTCGGTCTCACCGGTCCGCGACCACACTTCTTGGTCCCCGACGTTCCAGGTCGACGGATCGCACTTTTTCTGGACGGCACCGCAATACCTGCGCTGTACTCGATCATCGAGCAGCTACCTACCGACGTGGTCGGAATCGGCTGGGTGACAACAGATGACGAGGTCGCTTTCGCCGAACTGCCCGCCCTCCCCGGCCTGGAGCTTCACCGCGTAAGCGCAGATCTCGCCGAGCCCGACGGCCCACTGGCGGTACGAGCACGCGAGCTCGCCGATCCCGCGAGCTACGTCGTGTGGGGAGCCGGTGAACGCAACGAGATGCGCGCAATCCGTAAGCACTTTCGGTCGACCGTCGGACTCGACAAAGACGACGTCGCGATATTCGGATACTGGAAGCGCGGCATCAGCAACACCGAAATCGACCTCCGTCGGCGCGAGAACTACGAGCGCATCCTCGCCGGCGGTGGAACCCTCACCGACATCGACGACCTGGCCATCGAGATCTGATCGCGTACACCGGCCGACCTGACCGGCCGTGCACTGCGGTGATAAGTTCCTCTGTGCCAGCGGACCTCCACACAGGGGGTCAGGGAATCCGGTGTGAATCCGGAACTGACGCGCAGCGGTGAGGGTGACCGCCCGGGCTTACGCCACTGGATGAAAATCTGGGAAGGCGCTCGGGTGGGGCGATCTCGAGTCCGAATACCGGCTGGCAGCAGGGGTCAACAGGCGCCTGTTCACACGGTAACGGGCTCCGCGAACGAGCCCCTGCGAGAACGAGATTCCATGCGTCTGTACAGACTTCGCCTACCCGCCGCTGCCGTCGCGGCCTTGTTGAGCGCGTCGTTGGTTGCCTGCTCCTCCGACGACAGTGCTGCCCGACAATCCAACTCTTCCGAACAATCGCGCGTGACAGTCCAGAACTGTGGCCGAGACGTCACGGTGGAGAGACCGATCGAACGGGCGATCGCGGTAAATCAGCCTGCGGCCGAAATGCTGTTCGCACTGGGAGTGCAGGACCGGATGGCCGGCTACGCCATGAGCGACGACGACGTACTCCCCGAATTACGTGAGGCACGCGGTCAGGTTCAAGCTTTCGACACCGAGTTCCCGTCCTTCGAGAGTGTCCTCGAACGCGAACCGGACATGGTCTACACGACCTTCAATTACACGTTCACCTCGGAAGGCATCGCCGACCGGACCAAGTTCACCGACCTCGGGGTCACGACGTACCAGTCGCCCAGCGAGTGCACCGGTCAGGATGCCGAGCAGAGCAAGGCCCTCACACTCGACGACTTGTACGCCGAAATCGGCGACGTGGCAACACTGTTCGACGTCAAGGACAAAGGTGTCGAGCTGACCGAGAGTTTGAAGGATCGCGCGGCCACCGCCACGGCGTCGCTGGGAGCCGAAAACGTGACGCTGGCGTGGTGGTATGCAGCCACGAAGACTCCGTACTTCGCCGGGTGCTGCGGTGCACCGGGAATCATGACCGACGCGGTGGGCGCGAAGAACGCCTTCGACGACAACAAACAGTACTGGCCCGAAATCGGTTGGGAGAGTGTGCTCGATCGAGACCCGACCGTGCTGGTGCTCGCAGATCTCGACCGCGGCGGAGACGGCGACAGTGCCGCAGACAAGATCGCGTTCCTCGAATCGGACCCGGTCGCCAGCAAGCTCACCGCAGTGAAGAACAAGCGTTACATCATCCTCGAGGGAACGACGATGGATCCCTCGATCCGCAATGTCGGTGGCATCGAACAGCTCTCCGACGGGCTGCGCCAGTTGGGTGTGGTCTAGATGTCCGCGGAGATCAGTGAACTGGTGCGTCAGTGGGACGACCAGCAGTCGGCATACATCGCCGACCGCGAAAAGCGATTCGACGCGATTCTCGACGTTCTCGAATTGCAGTACGCGCACACCCCGTTCACGGTTGTCGACCTGGCCTGCGGACCGGGCTCACTGAGCGCCCGGATCCTCGAGAAGTTCAAGCACGCGAGCGTTGTGGGGATCGATTACGACCCGATGCTGCTGGAAGTCGCCCGTCAGTCGTCGACTCGTTTCGGTGACCGACTGCAGCTGGTCGACGCAGACCTGCTGAGCACCGATTGGCCGACTTCGGTGACTGCACCGGTGCAGGCGATAGTGTCGACAACTGCGCTGCACTGGTTACAACCGCAACAGCTCGTCGAGGTGTACCGGCAGTGCCGCGAACTGCTGAGTCCTGACGGAGTCCTGCTCAACGGTGATCACTTCCGCTTCGACAGCCGCTCCCCCGTCATCGGTCGATGGGCGAAGGCTCACGACGAGCAGACGCAACGCTCCGCCTTTGCTGCCGGTGCTCCCGAGTGGGACAGCTGGTGGGAGGAGTTGCGGGCAACTCCCGGCATCGGACCAATGACCGACGAGCGAGAGCGCAGATTCGCCGGACGCGACGCTACCGCGCCCACTGCCGTCGACTTCCAGTTGGCGGCGCTCGCGCAAGCAGGTTTTCGAGAGTCGGGAACGGTCTGGCAACTGTTCGACGACTACGTGGTCTACGGCGTGAGATGACGACAAGAGTTCGCCTGCGTGACAACCCGACGACCGTCACCCTGCTGTGGGTGATCGGTGTTGTCACGCTGGCCGGGTCGGCCGCCGTGGCGATCACGTTGGGGCCGGCCGGTCTGTCGGTCGATGAGGTGGCCTCGATCGTCGTCGGCCATCTCGGCGGTACCGCGGCGGACGTCACCCCTATCCGCGACGGCATCGTGTGGGATCTTCGTCTGCCCCGTACTCTGCTCGCCGCGCTCTGCGGTGCGGGCCTCGGGCTGTGCGGGGCGATCATGCAGTCTCTGCTTCGCAATCCACTGGCTGATCCATTTGTCCTCGGTATCTCGTCCGGCGCCTCGACCGGTGCCGTACTGATCGTGATCCTCGGAGTCGGGTCGGGGGTGATCGGCTTGTCGAGCGGCGCCTTCATCGGCGCGGTGATCTCCTTCGCCCTTGTGTTGCTGCTCGCCCATGCGGCCGGCGGCACGCCGGATCGGGTGATCCTGGCCGGAGTCGCCGCGACCCAACTGTTCTCGGCGCTCACCTCGTTCATCGTGATCACCTCGGCCGATCCCGAGCAGACTCGCGGCGTGATGTTCTGGCTCCTGGGCTCACTCGGCGGCGCCGACTGGCTCGACGTCGCGCTCTGCGCTGCGGTGGTCGCCGTCGGCCTCGTGGTCTGTCTGACTCACTCCCGCGCACTCGACGCCTTTGCCTTCGGCGAGGACGCGGCGTCGTCGCTGGGGGTGAACGTGTGGCGGGTGCGTGTGACCCTGTTGTTGGCAACAGCTTTGATGACGGCGGTGATCGTGAGCGTCGCAGGCGCCATTGGCTTTGTGGGCCTCGTCCTCCCGCATGCGGCACGGGCTCTCGTCGGTCCGAGCCATCGGCGACTGCTGCCCGCGTCCGCACTGATCGGCTCGATCTTCCTGGTCTGGGTCGACGCCGTGGCACGTACAGCCATTGCGCCGCAGGAACTCCCGGCCGGTGTGGTAACCGCGTTGGTCGGTGTGCCTGCGTTTGCCGTCATCCTCTGGAGACGAAAGGCCAGGCCATGACACTCGAAGCGGCCGGCGTCAGCTGGCGGGTCGGCGGGGCGCTCATAGTCGACGCCCTCGACGTGTCCCCCACCGTCGGAAGTACGGTGGGGCTTCTCGGCCCCAACGGTTCGGGAAAATCGACACTGCTGAAACTGCTTGCCGGGCAGAACCGTCCGACAATCGGGGAGGTGACTCTGGACCGAACTCCGTTGCCTGATTGGAAACGCCGAGATGTCGCGCGTCGGATTGCCACCGTCGATCAGCACAGCAACACGGAGATCGACCTGACGGTAGCCGAGGTCGTCGAATTGGGACGCACCCCGCACCGCGGATTGTGGGGCGGGCATTCAGGTTCCGACCGCGACGCCGTCCGCGCGGCGATCGAACACACCAACCTCTCCGGGATGCTCGACCGGTCGTGGCACACCCTGTCCGGCGGGGAGCGCCAACGCGTGCAGATCGCGCGCGCCCTCGCTCAGGAACCTCACGAGTTGCTGCTCGACGAACCGACCAATCACCTGGACATCAACCATCAACTCGAATTGCTCGCGCTCGTGCGTCGCCTGCCCACCACCACGATCATGGCATTGCACGATCTGAATCTGGCCGCCATGTTCTGCGATTCGATAGTGATGCTGAACCGTGGCTCCATCGTTGCCCACGGAAGCCCGACCGAGGTCCTCACCGCCGACCTGATAGCCGAGGTCTACCAGGTCGATGCCGAAGTCCGCCTGGACGGTCCCGGCGGAGTACCCACCGTGAGATACCTTCCACCCAGCTCGGATTAGACGCACGCAGATCTGTCATTCACGCGAGAGCATCGCCACTGCTTCGCGTTCGAGGTCGACGTACGGTTCCCCACTGACGTCGATCGCCACCCGGCTGAGCGTTCCACCGGTAAACGCCCATGGTGAGGTACCCGGGTAGTCGTCGGTCACAGGCTCCCCGCTGTCACGGCCAGCATTGAGCCCTTCGCCGCCGCCGATGCTGAACTTGCCTGGCTGAGTGCGGATTCTGCCCTCACCGACTTTCCGATCGCCGTAGTAGAGGCCGAGCACCCCGTGCGCAGTGCCCGGCGGATCCTCACCTTCCTTGTCGAAAGTTGCTGCCAAGATTACATTTTCGCCGATGGGAAGGTCTTCGGTGGCATCGATCTTCTGCTGTTCACTGCCGAGGAAGTTGTACACGTAATGCAGTCGGTTGTCCTTGACGTACAGCGAGTGACCACCGAACCTGCCGCCATGCGAGAACAGCACACCGGCCGCACCAGGTTCGGCCAAGTCGACAACTGCCCCGATCGAGTATGAACGATTACGAAGGTTGACAGCGACGGCTTCCGGTACCTCGGCTCCCCCTGGACGGTAGACGTACCGGTTGCGCGGCGGAGCCAGCTGGGGGCGAGGTGTGGTGAGGAGTTCGACACCGGACCGATCATCCAGTGGCAGAGCTTGATTGGCGCCGGCCTCGTGGAACCACAACCCCACGAGCTCGGCGAGCCTGCCGGGTTCTTCGCCGGCAAGGTTCCGGAGCTCGGCTCGGTCCACCTCCGTGTGGTAGAGCTCCCAGGTGTCTTCCGAGAAATGACCCCACCCGCTCAGAGTCGGGTGCGTGGTGACGGCCTTCCACCCGTCATGCCAAATCCCTCGTCCTCCGAGCATCGAATAGAACTGGGTGTGCTTGGCGGTGGGGATGTTGCCGGCGTCGAAGCTGTACCGCATGCTCACGCCTTGGATCGGGTGCTGGGTGTATCCCTTCACCGTGTCGGGCAAGTCGACACCGACGCAGTCGAGCAGAGTCGGGACGACGTCGATGGCATGGTGGTACTGATCTCGAATCTCACCTCGGGCGTCGATGCCCTCCGGCCACGAGATGATGCAGGGGTCGCAGGTTCCGCCGTTGAACGAGTACCGCTTCCACATCTTGAAGGGCGTGTTGAACGCCATCGCCCACCCGTTGGGATAGTGGTTGTACGTCTCGGTGCTGCCCAACTCGTCCAGCTTTGCCAGGTTCTCGGCGAGGTCGTCGGGTACCCCGTTCGCGATTTTGTTCTCGTTGACAGAACCGTCGGGTCCGCCCTCACCACTGGCACCGTTGTCGGAAACCACCACGATGATCGTGTTGTCCAGCTGCTCGATTTCTTCGAGGTATTCGAGCAGGCGTCCGATCTGATCGTCGCAGTGCGAGAGGAAGCCCGCGTACACCTCCGCCATCCGTGAGAACAGTCGCTGCTCGTCAGCGGAGAGGGTGTCCCAGGGGCGGGTGAAATCCAGCGGCGGGAACGGTTCGCCGTCAGGTCCGGTGCGGGTGTCAGGAGTGCCTATCGGGTTGAGTGAGGGCAGAGTCGTGTCGTTCGGGACAAGTCCCATGTCCTTCTGCCTCGCCAGAATCTCATCCCGCATGGCTTCGTACCCTGCGTCGAACCTGCCCGCGTAGCGATCGGCCCATTCGCGGGGCGCGTGATGTGGAGCGTGTGCGCACCCGGGTGCGTAGTAGAGAAATACAGGCCGGTCCGGAGCTATCGACTTCACGTCGCCGATGTATTCGAGCGCTCTGTCGGTGATGTCGACGCTGAAGTGATACCCCTCTTCCGGCGTCGACGGCTGTTCGACGGGGTGGTTGTCGTGGACGAGGTCGGGATACCACTGATTGGTCTCGGCACCGAGAAAGCCGTAGAACCGCTCGAATCCGCGACCGACCGGCCAATTCCGTTTCGTGGAAGCAAGATTCATCTCGTCTTCGGCGCAGAGGTGCCATTTCCCGACCATCGCGGTACTGAACCCCTGCTCGACCAGAACCTCGGCGAGCGTGGCACATTCGGGAGGGATGTGACCGTTCCCGCCGGGAAACCCGACCGCGCACTCACTGATGCAAGCCATTCCGTTGGTCGTGTGGTTCCGGCCGGTGAGCAGACACGATCGCGTCGGTGAGCACAGCGCTGTGGTGTGCCACTGCCCGTACCGCAATCCGTTGCCCGCGATGCGGTCGATGTTCGGCGTCTCGATCGGTCCCCCGTAGCAACCCAAGGCGCCGAATCCGACGTCGTCGAGAACGATGTAGAGAATGTTCGGCGTGCCGGCGGCAGCCTTCGGCTGCTCGTACGGGCTCCAGTCGGGAATCGAATCGCGAATATCGAGGTTGACGACGCCTTTGAATGCGTTGGCCATGACCTGGCTCCTTGTAGGTGATCTGAATGCCAGCCTCTACGGCTGCATGGTCAATCGCATACCCCGATTGTGCTCACCGAAGCGCTGTCGCCCGAAATGGGCGATGCCATCTTCGGCAGGAGGTCCGAGTATGAAAGTGCCGGGTCTGTCATCGCCTCACTGGAAGCCAGGGACCACATGAGCAGTCAATTCGTTGAAGCCTCCACCTCCGATAACCCTGACCCGCTTCCGAGCTGGCAGGACGGCACGCCGAAACAGGCCATCAGGCAATTCGTCGAACGCGCGACGACTGAGGGAAGTCCGGACGAAATCGCACCGGAAGACCGGATCGCAGTCTTCGACAACGACGGAACTCTGTGGTGTGAGAAGCCGATGCCGATCCAACTCGACTTCATCTTGCGCCGCCTCGTCGAGATGACCAACCAGGATCCGACTCTTCGCAACCGTCAACCGTGGCAGGCGGCCTTCGAGCAGGACTACGCCTGGTTGAACGATGTGATCTCGAAGCACTATCGCGGCGACGACAGCGCACTGAAGGTGCTCGCGGCCGGTGTCCTGGCGGCATTCGCCGAAGTCACAGTCGACGAATTCGAAACCCACGCCGATACCTACCTGCGCACTGCTTCGCATCCCACTCTCGATCGCAAATATTTGCACTGCAGCTATTCGCCCATGGTGGAGTTGCTCGATTACCTTGCGGCCAAAGGCTTCTCCAACTACATAGTCTCTGGCGGCGGACGTGATTTCATGCGGCCGATCAGTCAGGAGGTCTACGGCATCCCCCGAGATCGCGTCATCGGCAGCGGCGTGGCATTGACGTGGAAGGACGACGGCCACAGCGGCACGATCCTTCGTCAGCCCCAAACCGATGTCGTCGACGACGGGCCGGCCAAGCCCGTCCAGATATGGAACCGAATCGGCCGACGACCCGTCATCGCGGCCGGAAACAGCAACGGTGACCTACCGATGTTGCAGTTCGCCGAACACCCGAACATTCCGGCACTTCGTCTTCTGGTGCTCCATGACGATCCGGAACGCGAGTTCGACTACGTGGACGGAGCCGAGCACGCACTCGACGCCTCGCGCGCAAACGGGTGGACAGTGGTGAGCATCAAAAACGACTGGAAGACAGTCTTCGAACCACTCGCCGAATGACAGTATGGACGTGTGACCCTCGATGATGTCGCCGACGAACTCTACGGCCTCGACCCCGGCGAGTTCGTCGAGGCGCGTACAAAGCATGTGAAGGCTGCCCGGGAGGACAACGACCGCACACTGGCCGCGGAGATCGGAAAACTTCGGAAGCCAACCACCGTGGGATGGTTGGTCAATCTCATTTCGCGCAATCTATCCGAAGATCTGGATGCACTTCTCGCGCTTGGCGAATCGCTACGCGACGCCCAACGCCATCTCTCAGGTCAGGACTTGCGACGGCTGACGACACAGAGGCAGCAGGTGGTGCGAAGTCTCGCCCACAAATCCGGTGAGATCGCGGCTTCGCGTGGAAAGAATGCCGGTGAGGATGCGTTACGTGATGTCGCGCAGACCCTCAATGCCGCCCTGTCCGACGAGGAGACTGCCGCGCAGGTCCGACTCGGACGAGTTGTGACCGCTGCCAGTTACAGCGGTTTCGGGCCGGCGGGACTTGCTGTAGTGGAGGAGGATTCCGTACACGATGCCCCTGCGATCCACACCGAAGACAGCGCTCCGGCCAAATCCACTGCTCCGGATCACAAGGCCGAACAAGCCAAGGCGAAAGCAGAATTGACGGAAGCCAGGGCAGACCTCGAGAAAATCCGACGACGGGTCAAGGCCGAGACCGCCCAGTTCGAGGATGCCAGGTCAAAGCTGTCCGACCTCGACCGCCGCATCGAAGAACTCCGCGCCGATCTCGAACACGCAGAACAGGAACGACAGTTCGCCAAGAACACCGAGAAGGCTGCCGGCGTCGCGGTTCGAGAGTCCGAGGATGAGCTTCGCGAAGCCGAGCGCCGGGTCGACGAAGCAGAAGAGGGCCTTGACGAGACGGAATGAGTTGCACGTTCGGAGATCTTGACCTCTACAGCAGTTCAGGTTCTAGCGTGATTTCATGACATTCACCCGAATCGAACTCGACTACCTGGCCACACAGACTCTCGGACGCCTCGCGACGGTTCAACGGAATGGAACGTTGCAAGTCAGTCCGGTCGGATTCCACTACAACCCGGATACAGCCACGATCGACATCAGCGGTTACAACATGACGGGCAGCCGTAAGTTTCACAATGTCGCGGAGAACGGGCGGGTCGCGTTTGTCGTGGACGACATCGCATCTGTAGATCCATGGCGGGTCAGGTGTGTCGAAATCCGTGGACGGGCAGAGGCTTTGGATGTTACGGGTGTTGGTGCGCATGGTCTCGACGCACCGATCATCCGTATCCACCCCGAACGCATCATCAGCTTCGGCCTCGACGACAAAGAACTGGACGTCCACCAGTTGGTCGTCAACGGACGTGACGTCTGAATGCCCAAATCGAATTGATCAGCCTGCGGCGGCTTCTAGTTCACTCAGTGATTCCTCGAGGTGACCGAGAAGCCGCTGCAGGTGCGGAACATTGCGGCGGCAACCGACGAGACCGAACTGCATGGTGTCCGCATAGCCGATGACAGTGATGTTCATTGCCTGCCCGTCCAACGGAATCGATGCCGGATAGCAGCTCTCGAGCTTCGCGCCGTTCCAGTATCGCGTCGTCGTCGGGCCGGGGACGTTGGAAATCACCAGATTGAAGACTGGGCGCCCAGTGATCAGTCGGGATGAACCAGGGATCAGCGGCAACCCGAGGCCCGCGACGTTCAATGCACTGAGCGCCGTGATCTGAAGGGGCGTCAGTCCCGACATCAGGGACTTGGCGCTACTCATCGAGTCGTGAACTCTCTGAAGTCTGGCCGCCGGATCCGCCAATTCGGTTGCCAGATCACACAACACCGCACCTACGGCATTGCCGGAAGCCTCACCCTCAGTGCCTTTACGAAGTGATACCGGCACCATCGCGATCAACGGTTTGTCCGGCAACTCGTCCAGTTCGATCAGGTATCGCCGTAGCGCGCCCGCACACATAGCCAACACCGCATCGTTGAGCGTCACGTCTGCAACGCAACTGACCTTGCGCAGGCGCTCGATCGGCCACGACTGCGCGGCGACACGCCTCGCGCCGGTGATCGGGACGTTGAAGATCGATTTCGGGGCAGCAAACGGCAACGGTGCGACGTGGTCCTTCACTGCCGAGGCAGCGGCGTTCACTATCGCAGGGCCCACCCCGACCACATCTTGCACGGTCTCGATCACGGAGCCCACCCGCCTCTGCAGGTCCAGCCCGCGACTGGCTCGAACCCGCCCCGAAGAAGGTCGCTGCGCCCACGGAGGCATCGATTCTCGATCGAGCGGGTCCGACGAGAGGCTGCGGTACCACGCCTGAACAGCAGACACACCATCCATGAGTGCATGGTGCGTCTTCATGTACACGGCAACTCGGCCGTCGGCGAGACCTTCGATCACGTACGCCTCCCACAGCGGCCGGTGCCGATCGAGCAGCGTGCCGTGGAGCATGGAGGTCAGCTCGAGCAATTCGCGGACTCGTCCCGGCTTGGGCAGCGCGAGCAACCGGACGTGATACTCGAGATCGACATCCGTGTCCTCCGTCCAACGCACCGGCGCGAAGTTCGACAAGAACTGCACCGGCTTGCGGCGGAAGAGGGGGCGAATCGAGTCGACGTCGGTGAGCGAACGGTAGAGCGACCTGGCGAATTCGCCGTCGTCTCCTTCCGGCGGAACGAAAAGCGACAGTCCACCGACGTGCATGGGATGCTCTCGTGACTCCATCAGCAGGAACATCGAGTCGAGCGGCAGCATCAGCGTCATGGCGATCCGTTCTCTCGGGCAGCTGCCCGGAGTACCGATCAGCCGCTGTTCGACAAAGTTACTCGCCCTGACTTCCCTCATTGGCGACTCCGACAAAACATTGCCCCCTCGATTTCGACAGGAGTCCGATATTCCCGTCGACGAACGCCTTTTCGGGTCGTAGCACCTCACAGCGATGCGTGGGTGAATGACGAGACACAGAGCACTGCAACAAATTTCAATCCTCACAGCCACAAGTAGTAGCGAAGGCGATCGCAGTAATACTTTTGTCGGAATTGTTTCAAATTGTCTGTACATCCAAGTCACACGTGACTACCGTCACTCATCATCACAATCCCGACTGGTCGGTTGTACCCAAAGGAGAAATACATGTCCCGACGTTCGACGTCGCGTGGGCTTTTCGGCGCACTCGCCACCGCAACTGTGTTCGCCACCGTCACAGCGGTGGGAAGCTTGTCAGCAGGTATTGCAGGAGCCGCCCCGGCAGCGGAGATCCCCTTCGGCGGTTGGGATTCATGTCCGATCGACAATCCCGAGACCAGCACCTGTATGGACGTCACGGTTACCGGCGGAAACATGAAGATCGGCAAGCTTTCCGTCGGCATTCCCGCCGGAGCGATGCGCATCGCAGGCGGAGTTGCATACCGGGAGAATCCAGAGGCTGAATTCGGATTCGACCAAGTCTTCATCCCACCGAACGACAACAGTCGGGGGATCTACGCCGAACCTATCGACATCCCCGGGGGCGCACTCGGAATCGACCTACCATTCAACAATCTCTTCGGACTGAACAAGGCCTCGGCCACCGTCGAGTCGACGTCTGCACTTCCCACCGTGGATGCATTTCAGCTTGGTGTGAAGCTACCCGTCAAATTGAAGATCGCGAACCCTCTCCTCGGCGGCAAATGCTACCTGGGCTCGGACAACAACCCCGTTCAACTCAACTTGGATGTGACCGAATACGGCGTCCTCGAAGAGGTTCCAGGTTTCCCGGATACTGCCGTCGTTCGAAACACCGGACACACCGGACAGCCCTTCGCCGTCCCGACAGCTTCCGGATGTGGCCCGTTCGGCGTTCTGAATCCAATCGTCAACTGGCGCGCCGGGCTTCCCTCGTCCACCACGTCCAACTCCCTCGCCACGACGAGTGACGTCTACAACATCGGTGCCGACAGCCTCAGGCCACAGCCGGCCGGCTCACCCGAACCTGTTGCCGTCGCCGCCGAACGTAGCGCCAAGTAAGTAGGTCGGACTTCATTCATCGCCGGCTTCGGTGGCGTCGAGTAACGCACCGAGGGCGCGGTGGAGGTCGGCCAGTTCCCGCCCACCGGTTTTCGTCAGCACTTCCGTATTCTTTGCATCCAATTGGCGGACAATGTCTTTAGCGAGTTCTATGACTCGTTTCCCCTCGTCACTGAGATCGAGGCAAACGGCTCTCGCATCGCGACTGTCTCGTTCGCTGACAACAAACCCGCTCTTCTCCAACGCTCGCACGAGCTTGGATATGTAGATTCGCTGCAACCCTGTGTGCGCGGCGAGTTCTCGCTGACTAGGCCTCTCCCCCGCACTCACCAGACCATGGAGAGACGCGAGCACCGAATACTGGGCGTGGGTCAACCCGAGGTGCGCGATCGCTCGGTCAACCCCCGCCCGCCAGCGCAAGCCAAGGTGCCACACCAGCGACCCCGTCGTCCATATTTCTCGATCTTGCATTCAAATAGAATACATGGCTACTATCTAAATTAGGGTACATGGAAACTATTTGAGGAGTCGCAATGCCCACAATTCCCGTGCTCGACTCGACTGTGGCCTACCGCTCGTGCGGAGACGGAACACCCTTCGTACTTATCCACGGGAACCCCACATCCTCCTACCTGTGGCGAAACATCCTCCCGCAGATAGGAAATCTCGGCCAAGCGCTTGCCCCTGACCTCATCGGAATGGGCGCGTCGGGCAAACCGCCAATCGACTACGGTTTTCTCGACACCGCCCGTTACCTCGACGCATGGTTCGACCAGATGGAGCTCGACGACGTCGTACTCGTCGGACACGACTGGGGCGGGGCACTTGCACTGGACTGGGCTGCCCGCCATCCCGAACGCGTTCGAGGTGTTGCCTTCTTCGAAACGATCCTCCGTCCGATGACCTGGGACGAGCACTTCCCGGGAGACGCACGAGCGCGGGTCGAGGCCCTGAGAGCTCCCGGCATCGGCGAGACCAAGGTACTCGACGAAAACTTCTTCCTCGAAATTGCGCTTCACAGAACAGTTCTCGGAGAACTGTCCGAAACCGATGCTGAAACCTATCGCGCCCCTTACCCCTCGCCGGAGAGTCGCCGGCCCCTTCTCGAGTGGCCACGGTCCTTCCCCGTCGAAGGAAGTCCCGGCGACGTGAATGCACGAGTGGCGGCGTACAGCGATTGGCTCGCAGAAAGCAGCGAGGTACCCAAACTCCTTCTCACCTTCAGCGGCCCCGCCGAACTTCTCATGATCGGACCTGACGAAGTCGCGTGGAGCCGATCGAATATCGCAAACCTCGAGGTGAAACAGTGCGGTCCCGCAGGACATCTCGCCCCCGAGGATCAGCCTGCGGCCATCGCGGCGGCGATCACCGAATGGACACAGCGGCAACACTGCTTCAGCCGCGACTGAAGTGGGACCGTCGCCACGTTCTCTGAGCGCCGGTTTCCCCGACCCATGCGGTAGCGATCCAGACGGTGCTCCGAAATATGGGACCGACACCACCTCCGCCGGATTTGTCCGATATAACTAACTGGCGAGTACGCCGGTTGGGACGAGGTCGAGAACGAGGGGGCGTGTGTGGTGAACGAGGACGGGTTGGGGCGAACGTCGGGATCGGGGGCTCCACACCGGGTGGGCGGCTTTCTTTATCACCGCAACGGCGACCGGTGGGAGTGGTCGGACGAAGTCGCACGGATTCACGGATACGAACCCGACCAAGTGGCTCCGACGACGGAATTGATGCTCGCGCACAAGCATCCCGACGACCGAAGACACGTTGCCCAGACACTCCATGCCATCCGCACTTCAGGCGGCCCGTTCAGCAGCCGCCACCGCATTATCGACACCGCAGGGGACACTCACTCGGTAATCGTCGTCGGCGACAGCGTCGTGGACGAGTCGGGTGCTGTGGTCGGCAGCTCAGGCTTCTACATCGACGTCACCGAAACCCTGGACAGCACGGTGAAAGCATCTGTCGACGTGCTGGTCAACGAAATCACTGCTTCTCGCGGGGTGATCGAGCAAGCCAAAGGCATGCTCATGGTGATCTACGGAATCTCTGCCGATCGAGCTTTCGACATCCTCGTGTGGCGTTCGCAGGAGACCAACGTGAAACTCAGGGATGTTGCCGAGCAGTTGATAGTTCGCACGCTGGACGATTTCCGGGTCCCGACACTTCTGCGGACCCGGTTCGATCACTTGCTGTTACAGGGTTGAACTTCTAACCCGGCTGAACCACGAACTGGGAGATGCTTAAGGCGGTTCCCGTGGCTGGCTGCTCAACCTCGAGGAACCTCGCCCGCATTGATTCCGGGACGGTCCGATGCGGCCTATCCCCGTTGTTACCCAACGCGGAGTAAAAGGAAACTACTTGTCGTCAGACTTCTTCTCGGAGGTCTCCTCGACCAGTTCAGGCGCCTGTTCTCGAGTTGCCATTCCGCCGTCGCCGCCCTTGTCCACGGGCCCTGGGTGCCCACCCTTGGGCGACTGGTCGTTGTTGTCTTTCTCGGTCATGCGGTCATCCCCGTCATTTGGTCCTGTCAGTCATACGGCGTGCGGCCTTTCAGGAGCCTCGGCCCGCCTCCCTCTCAATCTAACGCTCGCAGCACTTCCCGCAACCCTCACCGGTTTTGTTTGCATTTCAGCGCTTTCGGGCAGGTGACTGCGAACAGCATTTCCGCGATGAGAGGTCGATCCCAGTGCGCGCAGTGACTTGGCAAGGCAAACGAAAAGTAAGCGTCGATACGGTTCCGGACCCGAAGATCGTCGAACCCAGTGACGCGATCATCAAGGTCACCACGACGAATATCTGCGGATCCGATCTGCACCTGTACGAGACTCTGGGTGCGTTCATGAATGCCGGCGACATTCTCGGTCATGAACCGATGGGCATCGTCGAAGAAGTCGGCTCGGAAGTCACGAATCTCGAGATAGGCGACCGCGTCGTGATCCCGTTCCAGATCTCGTGTGGCAACTGTTTCATGTGTGATTCGAGCCTCTACACACAGTGCGAGACGACTCAGGTCCGCGATCAGGGAACGGGCGCAGCGTTGTTCGGCTTCTCCGAGCTGTACGGCTCGGTGCCAGGCGGGCAGGCCGAGTACCTTCGAGTACCGCAAGCACATTTCACACACATCAAAGTTCCCGAAGGTCCCGCGGATTCGCGATTCGTCTACCTCTCCGACGTGCTTCCCACAGCCTGGCAGTCGGTTGAATACGCCGACATCCCGCCGGGTGGGTCCGTGACCATCCTCGGTCTCGGACCGATCGGTGACATGGCGGCCCGCATCGCTCACCACAAGGGATTTCGAGTAATCGGCGTGGACCGTGTACCCGAACGCCTTGCACGCCTTGCCGAACGCGGGATCGAAACCCTCAATCTCGACGACTACGGCAGCAAGATCGGTGACGCAGTCAGAGATGCGACGAACGGCCGTGGAACCGATTCGGTGATCGATGCTGTCGGAATGGAAGCTCACGGGTCTCCGATCGGAAAGCTCGCGCAGCAGTTCGTCGGACTCCTTCCCGATGCTCTTGCCGCGCCTGCGATGCGTAACGCAGGAATCGATCGACTCGGTGCGGTCTATTCGGCCATCGACATCGTTCGGCGCGGGGGGACGATTTCTCTGATCGGTGTATACGGCGGCATGGTTGATCCACTGCCGCTGATGACTATGTTCGACAAGCAGATTCAGCTCAGGATGGGTCAGGCGAACGTCAAGAAGTGGGTAGACGACATCATGCCTTTGCTCACTGATGACGACCCACTCGGCGTCGACACCTTTTCCACTCATCAGCTGCCGCTCGATCAGGCGCCACACGCCTACGAGATCTTTCAGAAAAAGCAGGAAGGCGCGGTCAAGATCCAACTGAAACCGCACGGGTAATAATCAGCACCGATTCCATCCACGTTCGACAGAAAGAAACTGAAACCGAAATGGCTCGCGAACTCACCGTCTCCGACAGCGTCGTCGTCAATGTCGACGCGCTTTCTCTCTACGAGCTCATCAGCGATCCCACTCGCATGGGCGACTGGAGTCCCGAAAACCTGGGAGCTACCTTGCGGGGAGACCGCGAAAGCGCTTTCCTGGGTATGGAGTTCGACGGGCACAACAAACGTGGGCGCGCGCAGTGGACCACAAGATGCACCGTCACCGCTGCCGACACCGGGAAACTGTTCGAATTCCGTGTTCACAAGATCGGCCTTGCCACGCCACGAATCTCTGCCGCTATTGCAACCTGGCGGTACCGATTTCAGCCCGTCCCCGGTGGAACCCGAGTTACCGAAACGTGGATCGACGACAGACGGGGCTGGCCGGATTTTGCGGCCGACATATTCGACAAGGTTGCCACCGGCGGAAAGACGTTCGCCGACTTTCAGCGCGGCAACATCCGCAAGACGCTGCTGAACATCAAGAGCGCCGTTGAGCAGGAGGTATCCGGCATCGAAGGCAGCACCGGCTGACCGACCGGCACAACTTGTGGCAGTTTCTGCCACTTTTGGTACAGTGCGGATATGGCAACAGCCCGCCGCACTGCACTACTTCTCCGCGTCTCGCAGAGTTGCGCTGCCGCTTTCGTCGAACGCGGCGACACTTCGACGACCATCGCGGAGCTCGCCGAACGGGCAGAAATCTCCGAGCGCACCTTCTATCGCTGCTTTGCCACCAAGGAAGAGAGCATCTGGCCGATGCTCGACGAGGGAAACCGCAGTCTTGCCACCGCCCTCAGCGCGCAATCCCGCGAATACGGACTCTCAGCGGCAGTGAAGACGGCCTTTATCGCATCGGTCGGCGAGTCCTTCGAGCCGATGACTCGGTCACTGATGCCCATCATCTTCGGCGACGCGGCGCTCCGGAGAGTTTGGGAATCAGCAACTTTCGAGACGATGGAACTGATCCGCCCAGAAGTTGCACGTCTGATCGATCGGCCAGAAGGCTCGCTCGACACGACAGCGGCTTCGGGCCAGGCAACACTGGCGGTAGTGGCCGCACTGCGCGAGATGGCAGACCTCCGGACCCCCGCACCCAAGGCCATCACCCGCGCGCTCGGCGCGTTCTCGAAGCCATATCTCGCAACACCAACAGGTTAGGAACAATCATGACTCAGGATCTCTCCGGAAAAATCGTTCTCGTCACTGGCGGCGCACGCGGCCTGGGCGAAGCGTTTGCGCGCGGCATCGTCGCGGGTAACGGCCGCGTCGTCATCGGCGACCTACTCGACGACGACGGCCGAGCAGTGGCCGAATCTCTCGGCGACGCAGCACGTTACGTTCACCTCGACGTCACCGATCCGGCGTCTTGGAAGTCCGCCGCCGAGTACGCGGTATCCGAATTCGGCGCGATCAACGGTTTGGTCAACAATGCCGGAATCTCGGCTTCCGGCCAGACGGTCGCCGAAGAACCGCTCGAGACGTTCCAACGCATCATCCAGATCAACCTGGTGTCCGTACACACCGGTATCCACACGGTGGTGCCGTTCATGAAGGCAGCAGGCGGCGGATCCATCGTGAACATCTCCTCGGCCGCCGGCCTGATGGGCATGGCTCTGACCAGCGGTTACGGCGCAGCCAAGTGGGGCGTGCGTGGGCTGAGCAAGATCGCCGCCGTCGAACTCGGTCGCGACAAGATTCGGGTCAACTCCGTGCACCCCGGCATGGTCCTCACCCCCATGACTGCGCCGACGGGCATCAGCCTCGAAGAGGGCGCATTCCCCAACAATCCGTATCGCCGTGTCGGTCGCCCGGAGGAGTTGGTCGGTGCGGTCACCTACCTTCTTTCCGACGATGCTTCGTACACAACAGGTTCCGAGATCGCCGTCGACGGTGGTTGGACCGCCGGACCGTCGATCGAATACATCGCCGGCCAGTAAGGCAGGGATCCGTTCCCGCCTGAACCTGCGCATTCCGAACGTCCTCAGGTAGATACCAACGTCTCCCTGATTGCATTCGGAGAACTCAACTTTCGCAGGCGCTGCAGCGCACGATGCAGGTCGAGTGACACCTGGTCGGTCGTACGGGCGAGCGATGTTGCCGTCGCCTCACTGTCGAGGCCGACGATCAACCGCAACACCAGGACATCGCGTTCGACAACCGGGAGCGCTGTTGGAGGCGGGAGCGGCCCACTGCTGAACCGGTCGGATGCCGCCCGAGCAATCGCGACGCTTGTACTCACGTACAGCAGGCGCAGGAAAGGCTGATTCGCCGCCGATCCGTCACAAACTGCCGTGAGAACAGAGATGCATGCAGCATCCGCGGCGGAGTCGGAGACGGCCCGATCAAGCTCGGCGCGGCACCGCAGCACAACCATCGGGCGAAACACTGCGTACAAATCGGTCATGGCTTCATGGCTACCGCTCCGTGCCGCGGCGGCCAACATCTCGAGCGAGCCTTCCTGCAACATGGGCTTACAATCTCTCTCGACCCGAAATTCGTCGTGTAGCCGGGGGATCAGCTGGATCCGAACAGTCCGGCGAAGGGGTTCACTGTCGGCGCGGGTGCCTGATCTTGCCGGCCTTGCCATTGGTTCTGATTGCCCCAGTCGTTGCCCTGATTCCAGTTACCACCCTGGTTCCAGCCGCCGTTTCCACCACGGTCCCAATCGTGCGAGTGATCGCCCCCCTGATCTCCGTACCAACTGTTATCGGCCTGTGTTACATCATGATTCACAGTATCTGCCGAGGCCGGTGCGGCGAGCACGGCAATGGGTACGGTCAATACCGCCCCCGTCACCGCGAGCTTGGTCCAGAAGTACTTCCTACGTTGTTCCGGTGCGGATAGTCGTGTCATGATCGATCCCTTCTCCGAAGATTTCTCCAGACTCTCTCTGGCTGTCCCGAACGGGGCACACACCAGTGAAGTCCCGCATCCTGGCCGTCCACTGGCACAACCCTGGCAGATTCCTGGCAGGGCTGACTTCAAACCGAACGCCTTGCACCACACAATGTTCCGATGCCGGCTCGTTGTTGTTCGCGCCCCAGTTCCGACCGTTCCGTTCCAGGCGGCAAGGGGTCGCTCGGGCGTAAAGTCGAGAGGGTTCGGCTCAGTCGTCCAGAGCGGAAGGACACCCAGAAAATGCGGAGCGATGGAGATACGTGGGACATCGTCAGTAGCGTCGGACTCACCGCGCTTGCAGTGGCGACCTTCCGCGCATTGGAAAGCGCCCGCTCGGACGCGATCATCGAAGACAAGTTCGCATCGTGGTTCGTAGAAGCTGCAGCGGAGCCGCATTTCACAGCTCTTCTGAAAGATCCGGCACTCCTCGACGACACACCCTTCGGCGGTTTCATGGGATTGCGAACCAGGTTCTTCGACGAATTCTTCTTGTCGTCAACCGAATCCGGAGTAGAGCAGGCGGTAATCGTTGCGGCGGGGTTGGATTCGCGTGCGTACCGGCTGGATTGGAACTCAGAATCCACAGTGTTCGAAGTAGATCAACCAAAGGTATTGGAGTTCAAAGCCGAAGTGCTCGCGGCGCGCGACGCCCAGCCGAAAACTGATCGACGCACTGTGCCTACGGATCTGCGCAACGACTGGCCGGCTGCGCTCGCGGAGGCCGGTTTCGATCCGAAGGAACCTACTGCATGGTCCGCAGAAGGCCTGCTCGCTTATCTCCCCGGCCCGGCCCACGACGCCCTGTTCGAGCGGATCGACGAACTCTCGGCCACTGGTAGTCGGTTGGCAGTGAACGACTTTCCGGCCGGCACGGACCCGAAGAAGCTGGCGACCATCAGATCCAAGTACTTTGCCGAGAACCCGTTCGGAGACCTGGACATTTCGCAACTGTTCTACAGCGACAAACGATCCGATCCCGGCCGGTGGCTCACTGAACACAATTGGACCGCCCGACGCTTCAGCTCGGTGGAGTTGGCAGATCTGTACGATCGCCGGATTCCTGATCTCCCCGAAGAGATCGCCGCACTGTCGACGCAGCCTTCTTTCCTGGCCGCGACCAAGAACTAACTCGGGCAGTCCTCACGAAAGTTACTCGGGTGCAGCATTTCTCCGTTTTGTCCAGCTTCACTATGCGTGTCACCACGACAAGTAGTTGACGGTACTCGAGGATGAATCGATTCAGTACTTCAGGCTGAGTACGTCTACACCTCAGACGGACGCGCGCCGAAGAGAACGCTGATGAAATGAGTCCATGAAACTCGAACACACACGCAGGAAGAGTCGCCCGCTCACGCTGGTGGCACTTGCCTCCGCAGCGGTATTCGCCCTCGCCGCATGTACTTCCGGGCCGGATTCTGCACAAACTTCGGACAACAGCACAAAGGTCTCCGCCACCGAGACACCCACGACAGTCACGATCCCCGACAGCCCCGTCGGCAAGCAGATCAGCTGGCTTCTCAGTGCGTTCAACACGAGCGCGCCATTGCCCCACGAAGAAATCGCCGAGCACTTCGGACCCACCGCACCAGTTGTCCTGACGCCTGCGGACTTCGACTCCATCCGAGCCGGACAGCCCTGGACAACAGTGAATTACAAGGGAGGCGATACCGACGGCACCGTTTCCATCACCAGTACCACCGGCGGCGCGTTCGACATAAACGTCGTCGTCGACGGCAGCGGGTTGGTCCTTGGAATGGCGATAACACCGACCAAAGACGATCATGTGCCTGCCGCATCGTGGCAAGAGCTCGAGGCAGCTGTCAAAGCACTTCCCGCGCCGACGAACTTGACCGTCACCGAGGTCACCGGCGGAAAGAACGCCGAAGTCTTCGGTGTCGGCGACACCTCACCACAGCCCACAGGGTCAACGATCAAGCTGTACGTTCTCGGCGCGGTCGCGACGGCTGTCCAGAACGGGACACTCTCGTGGGATCAGAAGCTCACCATCACCGACGACCTCAAGTCGATGCCCGGCGGGACAATGCAGGACCTGCCGTCGGGAACCGAAGTCACGGTCCGGGAGACCGCCGGCAAGATGATCTCGATCAGCGACAACACCGCCACCGACATGCTGATCGCTGCTGTCGGGCGCGAGCAGGTCGAGGCCGAGTTCGCCCCGATGGGCATGGCGGATCCTTCGCTCAACATTCCACTGAAGCCGACCCGCGCACTGTTCCAACTCGGCTGGGGCAACGATGGCGCACAACGTATCGCCTGGCGCGACGGAACCCCGGACGAGCGTCGAGCAATACTGGCGGCACTACCTGGCGGCCTGGTGGACATCCCGGCGTCAGCATTCACCACCCCCGCATGGCCTTTCGACATCGACTGGTTCGCCTCGCCCGCCGACCTGCGTGCCGCGTTGGTCTCGTTGCAAGAGATGGCGAAGACCGAGAGCGGTGCACCGGTTCGAGACATACTGGCCGAAGATCCGGCGCTCGGTGACGAGTCCGCGAAATGGTTCACCTACGGCGGATTCAAGGGCGGCAGCTCCATCGGGGTCCTTGCGGGTGCCTACTACGTGGAACACGACGATCGCGCCTGGGTCGTCACCATGCAAACTCATGGTGACGACGCTGCCCTGGTTGCCGATCCGGCTCTGTACTTCGATCCGGTCGACGACGCGATGCTCCTGATCCAGAAGGATGCGACCAGCTAGAACGATAGAAGGTTGAGATTTCGCAACAGTCTCCAACTGGGTTGACAGATGAGGTCCGGACACAGAAGCCGCTGTGCTTCCAGTGTCATCCGGATGCACAGCGGCTTCGCCAAGTCTTAGCCCGTGGGGGGCTCGGTCTCGTCCGACGAGAATCCGTCGAAGAATGCGATGACCTTCTGAAGAAGTGCCGCGATGTCGAAATCTTCCAAGCTACCCATTGCGTTCGTCCTTTCGTTTAACACTGGAGGATGAAACGTGCATCTTGCAATTTCCAATGTAAAGCATGAAAAGCATTATTTCTCGACCACGTGGCACTTCGGTTGCAAATACCTCACTCAGCAAGATATGAGCAAATCACCGCAAATAACAGCTCCCACCCGCAATATTTCCACTTTCCACAACCCATTAAATTCCCCAATTCGCAAGTGGGTAAATCTTGAGAAAAATTTCCGGACGCGTCGATTACGAAAGATTCTCCTGGTGAAACTCTCAATCCAAGACCACAAGGCAGAGGAAGTTGCGACACGGATGACACGCAGTTTTCCCGCTTCCAAGAGGCGCCATCCACATACATGGTGGGCATTCGGCGGCGATAACGAACCGTTAGCAACACAATCCCAGGCACTTTCTCCCACCTTCTGACTTTCACCCATGACCACTGGATATTCTCGCAGATGAAACGCAATACCAGTTCGAAAATTACATATCTTCAGTGGATACTGTGCACGCGATTAACTGATCAAATGTCTGTTGACTCACCGAGTCCCCACACTTCGCCAGAACTTCACATCCGAATGCTGGACGTTAGTTTAGATGGGTTCGTATTTCTCGAAATCTGCCCGATAAAGGCGGCCCCACGGATAAACCGCGACTGGACCGCCGCAGGCCACCAGGTCACGATCCGCGCCTCGACGAAGGGCGTGCAGGCACCCTCGCATGAGGGTGAAATCGGGGGTGAGACATGCCTTGGGGTCTCGTTTTACCGAGTCCGACACAGTACGTTTTCCCAGGCACGCCAGTCCCCAGATTCATACGGTGTGCAAGGGCTCGTTGACGCTTCCGAGATGTTGGCAAGACCGACCACAGGCCCCGTTCTCCCGACGAGAACGGGGCTTCCTCGGGTCGGTTTCCGCCTTCGACCGACCGGGTAGACGCGAGCATGGGCGCCACCTGCTCGACCGGATCCACCGCTGGCCGCTACGAATCGACGACCCCGACCGTCGGCGTCGAAGAAGAATTCATCCTCGTCGACCCGACATCCTGGCTGCCGTCCACCGACAATGCCGCGGTTGCGGAAACCGCGTCGACACTCGGTTTGGATCTTCAGCTCGAGTTGTCCCGCTGCCAAGTCGAGACCAACTCTCCCGTGTGCCAGAGCATCGACGAACTCCGAACCCACTTGATCGACATGCGTCGGCTCGCGGCGAAAGCGGCCGAGTTGAACGGCTGCAGGCTGTTGGCCGTCGGCGCACCGCTTTCGGGGCCTTCACGTTTCGAGATCAGCGACTCCCCTCGCTACCGCCAGATGGGCGAACACTTCGGCGCCCTCACCGCCGAACAAAGTATCTGCGGTTGCCACATCCATGTGGGCGTCGCTGATCAAGTAGAGGCCGTGCAGGTCTGCAATCACGTGCGCATCTG
This sequence comes from Rhodococcus sp. 5A-K4, assembly GCF_046097995.1. Lineage (NCBI taxonomy): Bacteria > Bacillati > Actinomycetota > Actinomycetes > Mycobacteriales > Nocardiaceae > Rhodococcus > Rhodococcus sp. 5A-K4. Next base: position 109,564 of record NZ_JBJURM010000019.1, on the reverse strand, counting down.
GTTGCCTGCCCTGCTGGCACTGAGCGCCAACTCCCGTATCCACCAAGGAGTCGACACCGACTTCGCGAGTTGGCGGGCGATCCAATGGTCCCGGTGGCCCGTCGCCGGGCCGCCGCCGTACTTCGAGACACCCGGGGACTTCGACACTGCGGTCGCGAAGATGGTGGATTGCGGCGTGATGCTCGACAAGCGGATGGCCTACTGGGATATCCGGCCTTCCTGCCACCTACCGACCGTCGAGATCCGGGTCTGCGACGTTCAGCCGACGGTCGACGACACCGTATTGCTTGCAGCACTTGTGCGCGCACTGGTCGCCACTGCACTGCGCGCCGTCGAACGAGGAGTCGTCGCTCCGCGCACTTCCCTCGAGAACCTCCGCCTCGCAACCTGGGTGTCCGCGAAGGAAGGCGTCCTGGGAGCGTCGATCGATCCGGTTACCACACAAAGAATTTCGGCCACGGAACAGTTGCACCGACTCCTGATCCATGTCCGTGACTCCCTCGACGAGACAGGCGAGTACACGAGCGTGGAATCAGCACTGCGCGACAAATGCGTGACCGGCGGCGGCAGCGACTGGCAACAGCGAACGCTTCGCCAGGTCTGCCTGCGGAAACTGATCGCACGTGCGGTTGAGCGCACCGTCCCGACGGGCACGGGTACGCATGACGGGTCGACCCCTGATCAGTAGTAATGCCTCCGACCACCGATAGCGTGCCCGGCCGCGCCCAGCGCGTACAGGATGATTCCGATCACCAACAAGACGACACCGATCGTCCAGAGGATCGGAATGTTCACCACGAAACCGATAATCAGCAGGATTACGCCGAGGATGATCATCACAAGCTCCTTCAGTGCGTTCACTCGGGCGGATACGCCCGCCTCGAGCCGCATACATCAGGGATACCCGTCGGCTGAGCGTTTCATACCCACTCTGACCGGGTATTTCGCTGGGCACCATAATATTTGAAGAATCGAGCCCGCCATGATGAGAATTGTGACTCTGATCGTTCTGATCTGGCTGATAGTCGGGGCCGTCGCGGCCGGCCAACGCGGCTACTACAGCAGTTCGCCGACCAACTGCGCCGGCGTCGGGACCATCGCGCTCACGGTCATCGCCGGCCCGCTGAACTACTTCGGCGTCAACCCCAAAGTCACGGATTGCACGCTCCCCCAGCCCACCGAGTGAGCTGCCGGACATCCGCGCTAAACCGACTAGTCGTTACCCTGGAGGTGAGTCGACACACATCGAAGTGAGGGGCCACCATGACCACTGCACCAGATCGCACCCGAATCGAGTTCCCGGACATCAGCTCGCGTGCGTGGGAACACCCAGCCGATCGGGCCGCATTGGTGACGCTCCGGACGCTTCGGGGGTTCGACACTGTTCTGCGGACGCTGTCCGGACTGCTCCAAGAACGTCAGCACCGCCTCATGTACCTCGCCACGTCAGTGCGAGTCGACGAACGCCAGTTCAGTGACCTGAACGATCTGCGCCGTGACTGCGTCGAGATCCTGCAGGCCGACGAGACACCAGAGCTGTTCGTACTCCAGACCCCGATGGTCAACGCCTTCACCATCGGCATGGACAAGCCGTTCATGGTGGTCACTACTGGTCTGCTGGACGTGATGAACTACGAGGAGCAACGGTTCATCATCGGCCACGAACTAGGCCACGCACTGTCCGGCCATGCCGTGTATCGCACCATCTTGATGCATTTGATGCGACTGGCCGGAACCATCGGATGGCTGCCGGTCGGCGGATGGGCACTGCGCGCGATCATCGCCGCCCTGATGGAATGGCAACGCAAGTCCGAACTGTCCGGCGATCGTGCAGGACTACTGTGCGGCCAGGACGTACACACAGCGATTCGCGTGCAGATGAAATTGGCCGGCGGATCCCGAGTCAGTGAAATCGACATCGACGCGTTTCTCGCCCAGGCCGCCGAGTACGACGCCAGCGGCGACCTCCGCGACGGTGTACTCAAGCTCCTCAACATCGAACTGCTCTCTCACCCGTTCTCGGTGCTTCGCGCCGCCGAACTCAAGAAGTGGGTGGACAGCGGAGACTACGCCGCGATTCTGCGCGGAAACTACCCCCGCCGCGGCGATGACGACGGAGCGAAGATCAGCGACGAGTTCAAGAATGCAGCCAAGACGTACAAGCAGAACTTCGACGAGTCGGAAGACCCCTTGGTCCGGATGGTGCGCGACATCGGTAGCGGATTGGGCGGTGCCGTGGGCGCCGTCGGGAACGGCGTCGGCGACGTAGCGACGGACATCAAGGAACGATTCACTCACTGGCGCAAGAGTTCCGACAGGTCGAAGGGCACTGACGACGCCGATTAAGCAGAATCGGGACCTGCCACCGAAGGCAGTCGGCGGCAGGTCCCGGGTTCTTGGCGTGAAGGTGATGCAGGCTTCCCTCTGCACCACCCTCACGTTCACAGACAGTACCAGCAGTCGAACAAACATGCGAACTGAAAGCGGTCGTGTCGAATCACCAGTTGTCGGGTACGCGGCATAGGACCACTACAGAAGGGAGCCGACATGCATGCTGGGCGGCTGAAGAAGGTCGGTTCGAGTGACGGCCCGTTTGCCTCCGTGTACTTCGAAGACGTCCGCAACCGGGAAGATGCACGCGAGCGCTTCGAACTCGAATGGCGCTCGATGCGCAATCAACTGACGAAACAGGGAGCATCGGAATCGCTGATCGCGCGACTGGACGAGGTGAAGGACAACCATCACGGCATCTCAGGTCGCGCCGGACGCGCGATCGTCGCCACATCCGAGGCAGTGCTGATCGACGATATTCTGCTCGAACCTGCCGGCTCCACCATCGCGACCTTGGGCGAACTGCCCTACTTGATTCCACTGATCGCACACGGATACGACACCGAACCGTTCCTCATCGCAAAGGTCGACCACACCGGCGCGGACCTGTGCGTGCGCGATGCTCGCGGGCGTGACGTGTACGGCGAAACGGTAGACGGCGACGGCTTCCCGGTCCACAAGGCACACGTGGGCGGCCAGGAGCGGTACACCGACAGCCAAAGCCTCGTGGAGGAGAACATCCGAAAGAACCTGACACAGGCCGTGGAGCGCGCGGCGGCGCTCGCCCGCGAACACAAGGTCGCACTGGTGGTCGTGATCGGAGAAGTACAGTCCCGCAAAGCTTTTGCACAGCTCCTACCGTCGACGCTACGGGTGGTGGACGTCGAAAAAGGTTCGCGTTCAGTCGGTTCGACACCCGCCGAGGTGTCGAAGTCGATTCGTGAACTGATCGACACGCAGCGACTACGCAGAATGGATGCGGAAACCGAACGCTACGTCGCAGAGCAGGGCCGGGACTCCGGCCTCTCCATCGACGGGACCGCACGCGTCCTCGACGCCCTCGAGCAGGGCAAGGTCGAGACACTGCTGCTCACCGATCCCGACGACAAGGAAGTCACCAGTGGAAAGCTGATCGGGCCCGCCGATCGCGTACTCCCCTACATCGCAATCGGGACCGGCACCGAGCTGGTACAGATCGACGAACGCCTCGTTCTCGCCGACGGATACGGCGCGATACTTCGGCACCCCTGAACACCGGCCCGATGATCAGATTCGGGGGCGAGCACGTTCAGCGAGAAGCGTGCTTGCCCACCGAGTCCGGGAAACCGTCGGCAATCGCTGCGACGAGTTCCAGATATGCCCGTGCAGTGCGCTTGTTCAACAATTTCAAGTCGATCGGACCGCCCTCACCGAGGTGATCGTCATAGGGCAACGTCTTGACCGCTCGCACTCCACGCTGAGCGAAAACGTCCTCGAGTTGGTCGAGGTCGAGCGAAGACGAACCCGGCCGCGTCGCATTGATCGCCACGACCGACCTGCTCACCAGATCTGCGTATCCGTGCTTGGTCAGCCAACTGAGCGTTGCTGCAGCACTACGGGCACCGTCCTGCGCCGTCGGGCTGACGACTACCAAAGCGTCTGCTTCGTCGAGAATTCCGTACATGGCCGAGTGCATGATTCCGGTGCCACAGTCGGTGATGACGATGTTGTAATGCACCTCGAGAATTCGCAGAGTATCGAGGTAGTCCTGCTCGTTGAAAGACTCCGAAGTTTCCGGATCTGCCTCACTCGCAAGGATTTCGAGTCGGCTGTCGCCTTGCGAGGTGTAGTAGCGAACATCGCTGTACGTACGAATGTCACCGTCGGCCAACAGATCACGAACGGTCAGGTGATGTTCACGTCGTTCACGATCAGCCAGAGTTCCCAGGTCAGGATTGGCGTCGATGGCTACGATTCGATCGCCACGGATCGACGCGAACGTCGAACCGACGGTCTTGGCCGCCGTGGTTTTTCCCACACCACCCTTGAGTGAGATGAAAGCAATCTTGTACACGCCGCGCACTGTTCGGTTGGCACGGCGCACCAGAGCTTGATGTTCGAGTTCGGCGGCCGACTGCCCAGTGTTGATCCGACCCCCGGTGAGTTTGAACAACACACTGCCCAAACCGCGTTCGGGTGGACGCTTCGCCCGCTTGATGATGTCCAGATCGTCGACAGAGGTCATAGCCCTGGGCGTCGAGGTCCGAAAATCGGTCGGCTCTTCACGACGTTGCTGGCGCATCCGCTGACTGGGCAACGGTTTTGCCGCAGGTTCGTCGAATTGCGGCGTGAAGGTGACGGTTCGAATCGACGTTGCGTAACCGTCGTCGGACGCGTCGAAAAGGCCGTCGCCCTGAGTCGTTCCGGAGTTGTTCCCCAGGACTCCGTTATTCGAACCGTTGTTATCGCTGCGCACCGTTTTCCTAGGTCGAGTTCGGAATCATTTCGGACATAGCCTCTCGGACGCTATCACTCTGGCGGGCTTGCCGTTCTCTGCTCAATACCGTCACGGCACAACAGACCGTTACACCCGCACTTCGATGACTTTGGTCCCCACGCCTGTGCCGATCTCAGCAAATACGAACGTCGTAACGATATGCGGCACAGATATCTTCATCTGCCGCTGAAAACAGCCTTCCGCAATGTCAGGGCAAATCCCTTGGTAACAAACGAGAAAAGGGAGGGTGATCACCTGGGCGATCGCCCTCCCTTCATGGACAAGTGTTCAGCTGCTGCAGAATTCCGCGCTCTCGAACGAAGTGCCCCCAACCCTACGGATCACTCGTACCATTCGACCGTCATCACGGGCAGAGCACACTCTTCACGTATGCACCACTCGGTTTGACGGTGCCGTCCGACCTCACTGCGCCGAAATACGACTCTCGATCCGTCGTTGCCCCGTAAGGCGCGTAGTCGTTGAGACGGTAGAAGATGAGCGGCCCCAACCAAGACTTGGTTTGCTTGTCTGCCATCGCTGCCTGATAGATCTCGAGTTGACGTGCTTCGCGGACGCTGTCCGGAGTCCCACTTGTAGGCGCCCCGAACTCGGTAATCCAAATCTTTTTGCAGAATCTCCGTTGGCAGTCATGATTCCGCGAAGGCTCGGCCGAACGATCCCGCCGCCCGCGAACGACTCGACACTCATCTGAGACCACGAGTTCCAGTCATGTTCATCGGTAGGCAGCGCCGGATACGAGTACGGATGATGACCGACAGCGTTGAACGATGACCGTGCACCATTCGTATACAGGGATTGCAAGAATGTGAGTGGCGCGACCTGACTGCCGTCAACGGCGTCAAACCGACTCGGCCGGGCTCGACTACTAGCCCTCGTAGTAGCTGCCTGTATCCTTTCGCGTATGACGCCGGGTCCGAAAGATGTCGCGCAGCTGCGCGGCGCTTTCGTGGGCGGTACCTCCGGCGCGGTTTCCGTCGCAGCCCACGCGCTCGGTGGCGGCGGCATGGCCCCGTCCGAGAGCGCGGTGGTGTTGTTGATCCTCGCGTGCGCGAGCGTCGGCGCGGTGGTCACGTCCATCGACACTCGCCGATCCCCTGCCCTCTTGCTCGCCCTTATGCTCGCTGCGGGTCAGGCCATCGGTCACGCGACATTGACCATCGCTTCGGATCATCAACACGGCCTGCTCCTGTCGCTTCCGATGCTCGCAGCGCACATCGCTGCCGTCGGAGTGTGCGCAGTTCTGATCCGCGGCGCAGAACGCGGGTACGTCGTGGCGGCATCGACGGTGGCGGCAATCGTCGCCGTCCTATTGCGCCCGTGGGCACCTGAACCCTCGCCGTTCACTGCGCGTACTCGATACCGCGCCAAAGTTGTTCTGCGTCAACTTCTCACCTCAGGCCTGGGCACTCGCGGCCCACCGGCATTCGTGTAACTCACCTTCCCTTTCCTCTCACGCACGTGAATACGTGCGCCACTTTGCTGTGCGCCTTTATTAACCGCCCGCGGTTAATAAAGGCGCACGGCGGGATCGAGTACACGCATGTCCGCACCCGAATTGGAGCGCGCACAGACACGCGCTTCCAACGACAGCTCTCCCCCGAAGAAGCAGGTCGGCGGCGCCAGACCGCTGATTCTGCGCCTGCACTTCTATGCCGGAATCCTCATCGGGCCGTTCATCCTCATCGCCGCGCTGAGCGGTGGTCTCTACGCGATGGCGCCCACCATCGAGAAATTCGTCTACAGCGACTACCTCCAGACCGACACCACCGGACAGATCGCATCACTGAACGACCAGATCCGTTCCGCTCAGCAGTACCGCCCTGACCTGACCGTCTCGGCAGTACGTCCGTCCCCTGCGGCCGGAGAAACCACGCGGGTCCTGTTCACCGATCCGTCGTTGGGCGAATCGGAGAGGCTCGCAGTCTTCGTCGATCCAGTGCTTGCACAGCCGGTCGGCGAGCTGGCGGTCTACGGAAGCAGTGGTTCGTTGCCACTGCGCACCTGGATCTCTCAGCTGCATCGCCACCTTCATCTCGGTGAACCTGGCCGCCTCTACAGCGAATTGGCCGCGTCGTGGATGTGGGTGGTCGCACTCGGTGGCGTCTACCTGTGGTTCCGTCAATACCGCACCGCTCGGAACGCTCGACTGCTCACGATCGACCGAGCATCCGCCGGACGAAGCCGGACCCTGAACTGGCACGGTGTCGTCGGCATCTGGATAGCAGTTGCATTGGTCTTCCTCTCGGCGACCGGCCTCACGTGGTCGACCTACGCCGGAGAGAACGTCAGCAATCTGAGAACCGCATTGAGTTGGACGACGCCCTCGGTCGTGAAAACTCTCGGCGACGCTCCACCACCGGCAACGGGCGGGCACGAGGGTCACGACATGGCCCCCGCCGCCGCCGCCGGCACGCTGACAGACACCAACGTCGGACGTGTCGACACCGTCCTCGGTATCGCCAGGTACAACGGGATCACCGGTCCGGTCGAAGTATCGATACCCGCCAACGCCGAGACGGCGTTCACCGTCGCCCAGACGCGTCAGCCGTGGGTGTACAGCAACAACACCATCGCAATCGACGGAGCGACGCAGAAGGTCACCGACGAGTTGTGGTTCTCGGATTGGCCACTCGCAGCCAAACTTTCGGCTTGGGGAATCCAGCTCCACATGGGCCTGATGTTCGGCCTTGCCAACCAGATCGCACTCACCGCACTGGCACTCGCGTTGGTCAGCGTGGTCATTCGTGGCTACATCATGTGGTGGCGCCGACGCCCCACCCGTGGCTCCGACTGGGCTGTCGGCCGGGCCCCTGCCCGCGGCGGGATTCGCAACCTCTCCCCGCTCAGCATTGTTGCGCTGGTTGCGGTAACCGCACTGGTGGGCTGGTTTGTTCCGCTACTCGGCATCAGCCTTCTCGCATTCCTGCTGATCGACGTTTGCATTGCGGCGTTCAAACGCCGCGCCACCACCTGACACCTCACGAATCACGGAGACACACATGACTGTTCGAACAAAGATATTCGCAGCTGTTGCACTGACCGCAGCTCTCGCCTTGACCGGCTGTTCTTCGAACTCCGACAACGAAACCGAAGCCGCACAATCCATCACAGTTCAGGATCAATGGGTCAAGGCGGCGCCGGAGGGAATGAGTGCGGCGTTCGCCGAACTCGTCAACTCCAGTGACAAGGACGTACGGGTGGTCTCGGCAACCAGTCCCGCGTCATCGCGACTGGAACTGCACGAGGTCGTGACCGGGGACGGCGGCACGATGACGATGCGCCCCAAGGACGGTGGGTTCCTGGTCCCTGCCAACGGGTCCGCCAGCCTCACCCCGGGTGGTGACCACCTGATGTTCATGGACCTGTCCGCGCCGCTGCTCCCTGGCGCAGAAACCGACCTCACTTTGATCTACGACGACGGTTCCAGCACCACGTTCACAGCCCAGATTCGCGACTTCTCCGGTAATCAGGAGAACTACGACCCGAATCACGGTGGCTGAGAACACGAACCCGCCCGGCCGAGCACTCAGCCGGCGGCGCCTTCTCGGAGGAGGTGCCGCCGCGCTCGGCGTCGCGGGAATAACCTGGGGCGCAACCACAGTGGTCGAGCGCAGCGAACACGAGCAGCAAGCAGGCAAGCTGGTGGAACCGTTCTACGGCGTCCACCAAGCTGGGATCGCCACCACTCCGCAAGCGCACGGCACGTTCATCGGGTTCGACCTCTTGCCTGGAGCCGATCGAGCTGTGGTCGTCGGGATCATGAAGATGTGGTCCGAGGATGCGTCACGGCTGACCGCCGGTAACCCGGCGTTGGCGGATACCGAACGGGAACTGGCCGTGGATCCGGCCCGCTTGACGGTGACCGTCGGCTACGGCCCTGGCCTGTTCACCAAGCTGGGATTGCAAGCACGTCAACCGGACTGGTTCGAGCCGTTGCCGAGCTACGAGATCGACCGACTTGACGATCGATGGGGCGGATCGGACCTGTTGCTGCAGATTTGTGGCGACGATCCGGTGACCATTGCTCATGCTGTGCGAGTTCTGACCAAGAACGTCCGATCACTGACGACAATCCGGTGGACGCAAAAGGGATTCCGCAACGCTCGCGGCACCACGCCCGAGGGAACCACGATGCGCAATCTCATGGGCCAAGTGGACGGGACGGTCAATCCGGCTCCGGGAACAGTGGATTTCGATTCACTGATCTGGCACGACGGCGCCGGTCAACCGTGGCTGGCGGGCGGAACCTCGTTGGTACTACGACGCATTCGCATGGAAATGGATACCTGGGACGAACTCGATCGCTCGGGGCGTGAACTCACCATGGGGCGCACGTTGTCCAATGGCGCTCCGCTCAACGGAACCAACGAATTCGACGAAGCGGATTTCACACTCACGGACAAGTTCGGCATTCCGGTGATCCCGCCAGGATCACACATCGCGCGAGCCCACCAGACGCATGAGAAGGAGCAGTTCTTCCGTCGGGCATACAACTACGACGACGCACCCGAGGGCGGGCAGACCTCGAACTCGGGATTGATCTTCGCAGCATTCCAACGGGACATCGCCGAGCAATATCTACCGGTCCAACAGCGATTGAGTGACTTCGACGCACTCAACGAGTGGACGACGCCGATCGGTTCTGCGGTGTATCTCATTCCGCCGGGATGCACCGAGAACGACTATGTGGGAAGCGGATTGCTCGGCTGACAACCCCGGGTAACGACATTGTGGGGGCGGGATCCGAACGGATCCCGCCCCCACAATGTCTTCTACCTGAAGTTGTTGCGTTACTTGGACTTACGAGGTCCCGGCAAAACCGCCCCCGGACGAGCGGTAGTCAACCTCGTGACCCAACCGCTGACGGGCCACTTCTTCAGGCCGACGTTGTGCGGGGTCACCTCGGTTCCGACGTACTTGGCAGCGAGCTCGTCGTCGACGGTTCCGTTGAACCGCCACAGTTGGCTTCCGTCGGCATTGCGAGTGGACACCTCCCATGACTGAGCGCGGAATGCACCACGAATGATGCTGTCGGCAAACACCAGAACGGGGATTCCGATCTCGGCACGAACAGCTGCACCGGCAGACCACTCGGCGCGCGCGAGTTCGTAGATCTCTTCCGGCGTTGCTCCCGGACGAGCGGAGGCCGGCACGTGGAGGACGATGCTCGGCGTCGGGAGTTCCGGCGCGGGATCGGCCGAGTAGCGCAATGCGAGTTCCTCGACGCGGGTCGCACGGGCGTCCTTGTCCGATGTATCGCCCGCGAGGTTGGTCAGGCCCTCGCCCGCGTCGGTGATTCGCAAGGCTTCCACGATGCCGCGGACGACCTCGTCGGTAGTGGCGGCCGAATCCGTGGCGGCAGCGACCGAGCGGAGAAGAACGAAGTGCTCCACCGCCGAACCCGCGTCGTAGATTTCACGGATGCGGGCGATCTTGGCTGCTGTCACAGCAGCANTCGACTCGGCTGGGCCGTCCGCTCCTTCGAGATTCGCAAGTTCACCGAGCGCTTCGAATACCGGCGCGAACACTTGATTTCCCGTGCCGTGCCCGACATGGAACACCTGATCGTTGCGCGGGTCACGCAGGGCAAAGACGTACTGCCCCAATCTCTTCCCAACCTTTTCGGTGAACGGCTGCGGAGCCGGCTTCCTGACGACGACCTCGGTGGACAGAGTGCGCATCACGGCCAGACGGAGTGCGTCGGGCACGCTGGTGGAACCGGCAGCACCGGAAAAGATTGCCGCCGAAGCAGCGCTGATCGAGGTGAACGTGCGGCCGACTTGCTTCTCGAGAGATGCAGAGACCGTACCGACCGCAGTCAGTTTTGCATCGAGGGTGCCGTCACCCTCGACAAGGAACTCCTTGATCAACGGAGCAACGAGCAGGGTGGAGCCGATAGCGCGAGGAACTGTCCAGACAATAGCCATGCCACGAGCCTAGGCGATCACCTCGAGACGCGAGGCGAACGCGACTCAGCCCGCCGCTGCCGGCCCGGCCAGTCCCTGCACAAGAAGGTTCCAGGCCGAGTGCGCGACTTCTTTCCGCGAGCTCTCGGCAGTCCGTTCCATGATCGCGGCGAACATGGCGATCGCCAGGATCACGTCCTCAGCAGTCACGGACTCTCGTATCTTCCCAGTTCGACGCGCCTCGTCGAGGCGCCCTTCGAGGAGAACGGTCAAACGGGCGCCAGCCGAATTCAGTCGCGAGTCGCCGAAGGAGACCGGCTTGATGACCTCCACGAACACGATGGAGGTAGTGATCTGGTCGACCAACAAACGAAAAAGATCGTCGAGAGTCGAATCCGGATCAGCCGCCAGATCGTGCAGCTCGACGATGTTCTCGTCGAACACCGCGAGTGCGAGACTTTCACGAGTGGGAAAGTGCCGGTAGAGGCTGCCCTGGCCGACGCCGGCCGTGCGGGCGATCAGGCTGAGCGGAGCAGCAAATCCCTGGGTGGCGAACACCTCGCGAGCTGCTGCAATGAGTGCAGCACGATTGCGCGCCGCATCTCTCGGCCCTCTGTTGAGAGATCCGCTATTGACGCGGCCAGACGATGTCACGCACACTACGATACCAACCGGACAGCATTGTCCGGTTGGTTGCGGCCCGACACCGGTTCACACCCCGACCCGATCGTCGTGAGCGCTCGAACGCGCGCCTGCCCTCCGTGCTGCCTGTCCGTGAGATACGTCTGCCCGTGAGATACGTCTGCCCGTGAGATACGAAAGGCAATCCCGCACCGGGAGTTGGACTCGATGAAATCGTTCACGACCATCAGAACCAGATCTGCCATCGCGCTCGTCACCTTGATCACCGTCCTTCCCGTGTGCGTCGCTTCTGCTGAGCCCGCCACTGCCCCGGGCTCGATCCACGAGAACCCGGGTGTCGCTTCCAACGCTGCAAGCCGCGCCGAATGCGGCCCGGGCTCGATGCCCGAGACCGGGTTGCAGGGTGATGTTCCGGCCGAGGACCGAAACAGCGGACGCAGCCGAGACGGGTACAGCTGCAACATGTCTCAGATCGGCGGTTACTCGGGTCGCGGCGGCGGGATCACGTCCACCAACTTCGAACACTGCTCGTACATCGGCAGCTTCTTCCCCGGGAACCTCCTGGGCCCCGCGCAGGGCGTGCAAGTTCTCGACGTGTCGGATCCTGCCAATCCTGCTCTCACCGCCACGCTGACCGAACCTGCGATGCTGGCCGGAACGTGGGAGAGTCTCAAGGTCAACACCGCGCGAAAGCTGCTGGTGGGCACGGGCGTTCCGCTCTTGACCGGCGTCGGCCTGATGTCGGTCTACGACATCTCCGATTGCGCGCACCCGAAACTGCTCAACCCAGGACCAGGAACCGATCTGGGGATGCCGCTGCCGATCACCAATCACGAGGGTGGATTTTCACCGGACGGGAACACCTACTGGTCTTCCGGCACCGCTCCCGGCGTGGTGAGCGCCGTCGATCTCACCGATCCCGCCAACCCGCGCGTCGTCTGGCAGGACCTCATCGGGTTGTCGACCCACGGCTTCGGAATCACTCCAGACGGAAATCGCATGTACTTGTCGAACAATCTCGGCGGAATACATGTTCTCGACATCAGTGAGGTTCAGCGCCGCGTCCCGAATCCTCGGGTGCGCCAACTGTCCCAGCTCTCGTGGACCGACGGTTGGGCCACCCAACACAGCATTCCGGTCACCTACGACGGTTCGCCGTACCTGTTCACCGTCGACGAAGGTGGTTCCGGCGGAGTCAAATTGATCGACGTCTCCAATGACGACGAACCTGCGGTCGTCAATTCGGTGAAGCTCGAGATCAATCTGCCGGAGAATCAAGATGCTGCGCTGGCGTCTGCTGCCGGCGGATCGCTGTTCGCGTACGAATCTCACTACTGTTCGGCCGATCGCCCGGCCGACCCGACGGCGCTGGCATGCGGATGGATCTCGAGCGGGATTCGGGTCTTCGATGTTCGAGATCCCTTCGACGTCCACGAAATTGCGTACTTCAACCCACCCGCTCGGACCGGCGACAATCTCGAACTCGCCAACTCGCCGCACGCTCTCGCCTCGCTCATCGGGGTACCCATTCTCAGCACGCCGGCAATCGCGCAGTCGATCGCGCAAGGCCAGTTCGACCCCGGCCAAGCGCTGAGTTCGCGATCGGGCATGCTCGCTCTCGGCGACATCTCGACCGATTGGTGCTTCTCCCCACCCGAATGGCGCGGTACCACGTTGTGGGCGACGTGCGCCGACAACGGCTTTGTTGCCATGCAACTCGAAAACGGTGTCTACACACCACCCGCTGACCAGAAGACGACCGTGGGATCATGACGGCGCCGCGATCGGTCAAAGCCGTCGCACTCGTGGCTGCGGCACTGATGCTGCTCGTACTCGGCGCAGCATTACGTCCGCTGTTCGCACCCGAGAACCACACGCAGACAGCTGTTCTGAGCGAAACCGAAATCGGATTCGTGCATGACATGGCGGCCCACCATCAACAGGCCCTCTTCATTCTCGCGCGTCTGAGCCCCGATGTGGACCCGGCGGTTACGAGACTGGCCCAGCAGATCGACGATGTTCAGAGAACGGAAATCGGTGTCATGCTCGGCTGGCTGCGGTTGGCCGGTGTCCCGCCGAACAGTAGAACGCCGATGGCGTGGATGGAGGCGTCACCGAGCGGCGCTGGCGACTCTCATCATCACCCGGCAACGCTGGACACCGAGGCCGCCTCCATGCCGGGTATGGCTACGACCGAAGAACTCGAGAAACTGAGTAGCGCTCGCGGGTTCGACGCCGAGGTTATGTTCCTGCAACTGATGGAACGTCACCACCGTGGCGGGATCGCTATGGCGCAGGCCGCCGATGCTCTGCTCGAGCGCGGACCGGTGAAACAGTCGGCCCGCGACATGATCAATTCCCAGAGTCAGGAATCCGGGCTGATGACACTGATGCTCGGACAACGTGGGGCGCAACCACTGCACTGAACCGCATCTGCACTGACTAGCATGGGTGTCGACCTGTGAACTACAGAAGGAATCGACACTTCAATGACCCTGCTCGTTCGCGGAATCGAATGGTCGAACCCGACAGCACCGCGGATCCGATGCGTCGACGACACCACTTCCGCTACGACCTTCTACACTCACGACTCGGTTCTGCGATTCTCCGTCGACGAGGCGAAGGGCCGCCGTTGCCTCGGGTGGCGAGATCTCACCGCCGAAGGTCCGGGACACTCGCCGTGTGACCGCGGGGCCACGGTCGTTACCGGGCGCCAGTGCGATCGATGCCGAAATCGTGAGGGATTCACCACCGTTCATCAGGCACATGTCAGCGGCGCGCACATTCATCCGAACGTGCGCACCTATCTCACGCAACCACAATGGCTCTACATCGACATCTTCGCCGGCGGTCAGATGAAGGTGGGGACGGCGGCCGAGTTCCGCAAGCATCCGCGAGTCGCCGAACAGGGAGCGGTCTGCGCATTGTTCGTAGCGCGGTCGACGGACGGTTACAGCATTCGTTCCCTCGAAGCCCGAGTTTCGGAGCACTTCCACTTGAGCCAGGCCATACGTACGTCTCGGAAGATCGAAGCGCTGTCAGGACCCTTGGATCGCGAGAAACTGCGAAAGTCGTTGCACCACTTCGTATCGTCGATGAAAGACGAGCTGAATGACATCGGATCGGACATCGACGGAATCGAGATCCTGGAGGCTCCCGAAGAATGGACGGCGCCGGCGTGCGCCGACGTTGTCTTCGATGCGGCACCGTTGATCGCGTATCCGCACACTTTCGAGTCCGGGGAACATTCCTTGTACTTGGAGGGCCTTGCCGGTTCGATCGCCTCGCTGCGGATCGACCCCGATCCTGAATCGCCACGCTTCGTCGCGGATGTGTCCGGACTGGTCGGTCGAACCATCACCGTCGGCGAGTTCGAGTCCCCTGGCGTGGCGATTCAGGAATCGTTGTTCTGAAAGTAGGTCAGCAACTTCCCGCGGTCGCTGCGGCGAATCCGCGAGTGACCTCAGCCTGCTCGTCGGCAGACAAGCTCGACCACTCGGGATAAGCCTGGATGGAGGTCAGCATGTCGTTTGCCAATGATTCACGCGTCATACCCATTTCCTCGCCCGACTCGTCAATTGCCGGCTGGTATGCGTCGAGGTACCGGAGAACGTCGGAGCACGCCTGCGCGTAGGTCCGTGGCAGTGCCGAACTCACATTCGGGTCCGACGGGACCTCAGCCGGGACGCTCGAGTCGACCGACGGTGCCTCGGTAGTCGATTCCGACGATGTCGCCGGAGCCTCGGATGACGTCGTCGGTGACGCAGTGGTGGTCGCCGAAGCGGAGGAAGTGAGTGTTCCGACCTCGGTCGGCTTGTCTCCGTCAGAACCGCAGGCAACCAGCGCCACCAGCGAGCAGGCACCGATGAACCCGGTGATCGTTTTCTTCATCCTTCAAGGATGCCAGAGGGCGTCTGGCGCTCGAACGGACCGGCATCGTCGACCGGCGAGAATCGTCCGGGCAGCCTGTCGAATCCGACTGCCTCGTCGGCCCGCCTACAGGATTGGACCATATGCCCCGTCTGCGAACCCATGCTACGGTGACTTAACTGCAAAGTAACTATGGGTGGGATTGTCCGGTCTGCCGCGTTCATCCGGAACGCTCTGATCGGAAATAGTTCGTCTTTAAGGGGCTGGAACGAGTGGGACTTTTTCGTCGACGAGGCTCCCGGGAGGAAGACGACGATCGCGGGCAGAACCTCGATCGCAGCGACCCCGGGTATGCCGCCTGGTTCGCGAACGTCTCCGACGCGGGCGGTCAGCCGGTTCCGTACAAGCGGCCGCTTACCGCGCCGGTGTATCCGCAACTTCAGACGCCGGTGCCGGACTTCGAGACGGATACGAGATGGCCGCTCAGCGCACCCCCCGGGGACGGCTGGCTGCCCGCAGACCGCATCGACGAATTCGAGTCGTCGAGTGGCCGCTCATCTGCACCGAACGGAACGAGCCCACAAATCTCACAAGCTGAACAGTTGCCGCCCAGCCCACTCCCGACACCGCAACCAACGATTCCACCTCGAAATGTACCGATGACTTCATCACCGAAGCATCACCTGGAGTCGCCCCGCGCGACTCTGCCCTACCAAGGAGAAGCAATGAGCAACATCGACAAGATCCTCGGCGAATTGATGCGCATCGACGGTGCCAGCGGTGCAGCCGTAGTCGACGCCGACAGCGGGATGGTTCTCGGTATGAGCGGCAACCCGTCATTCAGCCTCGAGTACGCCGGCGCCGGAAACTCCGAGGTTGTGCGAGCAAAGCTCCGCACGATGAGTAACTTGGGGATTACCGACACCCTCGAAGACATTCTGATCACCCTGAGTAACCAGTACCACCTCATTCGTGTCCTCGAGACGCCCGGACTGTCAACGCTGTTCGTGTACCTGGTTTTGGACCGCGCGCGTGCGAACCTGGCACTGGCCCGCCACAAGCTGGGCGAACAGACACCCAAGATCGAGATCTGACGCTTCCACCCCCCTTCCCGGCAATGCCCGGTCCTCGCCAACGGCGAGGACCGGGCATTGTTCGTTCCGCATCGTCGATTGGTGAACGTCGCGCCGGCACCGATACTGAGACAGTGACTATCGCGGATACTCCTTGCGGGTGGTTGACCACCCTTCGAAGCGACGGCTCGCCGCACACGACTCCGGTTTGGTTCTTACTGCGTCAGAACACATTCTGGATACCGAGCGCCGAGCAGAATCGGAAGGTTCGGAACCTGCTGGACGATCCTCGGGTCTCGTTGGCAGTCGACGGATCCTCTCGCGACCCATGGGTCGCACAGGGGTTCGGGACAATTCATCACGATGTCGGCGAGTTCGGCGGTCTCCTGAGACTTTTCGGCGAGAAGTACGACGGCTGGGATGCCGCAGACGAAACTCGTGAAGGTCCGCGAGTTCTCGTGTCGGTTCCGGTGACGCGATGGCTACTTCGACCGGACTGACAGACAGTGCCGGTTCAGCCCGAAATGTCGTGAATGACATACTTGTAGTTCATCTCTCGCAGAAATGGACTCTCACACATGGCACGCACGGCACATCACAGGCGCGGCATCACCGGCGTCACCATCGGCATTGCTGCCGTGATCGTGCTGGGAGGTTGCGCCAGTTCCAACGCCGACGCACCCGAAACATCTTCTCTCGGTTCGGGAATCGGATCCGGCGTCACGACGACGGTTACGGCCGGAACTTCGGCTCCCTCGTCCGCCGCAATTGAACTGCTGGCACAGATCCCCATCAAGGGACGCGCACCCAAGACCGGATACGACCGCGCACTGTTCGGTACCGCCTGGACCGACGACGTCACCGTCGAGTTCGGCCACAACGGCTGCGATACCCGAAACGACATCCTGCGGCGTGACCTCACCGACCTGACATTCAAAGACGGCTCCAAAAGCTGCTCGGTCCAAACCGGTACGCTCCGTGACCCGTACACGAACAAGACCATCGCCTTCACCCGCGGCCAGGACACGTCTTCTGCAGTCCAGATCGACCATGTTGTCGCACTCTCGGACGCCTGGCAGAAGGGCGCGCAGCAGCTCGACACGCAAACGCGAACCAATCTGGCCAACGACCCTCGAAACCTACGCGCTGTCGACGGGCCCACCAACCAGAAGAAGTCGGATTCCGACGCGGCGTCGTGGCTGCCACCCAACAAGGCATACCGCTGCCAGTACGTGACTGCTCAAGTGGAAGTAAAAGCGGCATACGGTTTGTGGGTTACCCAAGCCGAACACGACACCATCGCAGACATTCTCGCGACCTGCTGAACTCTTGCGGTGATCAGCGACATTTGATCAGAGGGCTCTGATCAGCGACATTTGATCAGAGGACTCTGATCAGCGACCTTTGATCAGATACCGCACAATCGCCATCCCGAGCGCGAGGCCCAACACGGTGGCCAGCGCTGCAACCAGACCGTGGCCGGTCAGTGCGACGAACACACCGGTTATGACTGCGACGACGGCAATGATCCCCGCGTCCACTCTGCTTTGACCACGTTCGGGCATGGCACTCTCTCGTGCTGTCAGGTCCGTCCGCTCCCCTCGTAGCGGACGGACCCAGCGGCAATCTGTCGAAATGCGCGAACTCTGGTGGCCTCACCGGGCTGACTTTGCGGGCGGTCCTGCGAGGCCGGCACGTCCCCCGGAGCCAACTCACATCGGTTCACGAAGTCCGTACCTTCGCAGAATATACCGATTGGTAGGTAATTACTGAGGGCTAAAGTCCCTGGTCATGGACTCATGCGACGAGTGGTCGAAAACTCGAGACGAACGAGCGCATCCGCGAGCCGAGCGTTCAATCGAGATGGCAGAGGGCCGTGGTCACGTCCAGAGGTCCATCTCGACATAGAGTGGAGACGTCTAGGACCCGAAAAGCGATCCGAGATCCAACGATCCGACTGACGACACTCTCTTCCAATCAGCGCAATACGCGGTGGTGAAGCGAGAATCCGTCAAGAGAATGGTGACTGTCGCCGGTTCGAGGGTGCTTTCGAACTCGAGGACATTCAATTCACCGTCGCCGTCGACTTTTGCCCGACCGTATATGCACGGCATATCAGCTGATACGGGCCCAGACGTCGTGTAGGTTCCCGGCAACACCTCCCACGGCACGTCGAACAGCCCATGACCGGGAATCGTTCCCGGCGCTGCTGAGGCCGCAGACGTCCCGATCATTGCCACACCGACAGCTACTGCTGCAGCGGACGCGAGCAAACTAACCTTGCGCATTTTCCCTACCTTGTTCATACCTGAACCGCAGCGGCGAGTTCGAAGGCTTGTTGATGTAAGAACCCGCGGTTCGCGCAGTTCTTCAACTAACGGTAGTAAAAGGGCACGAGTTTTGGTGAGCTACCTTTTGTAGTTCTGGCCCGATTTCCGTGACGGAGACTCCCATTGAGAAAAATAGGGAACGCTGGCGTTGCGGCTCTCGGCATGATTCGAACCTGTCATTCCAGTATTCGATCACACAACCGTATTCGAGCCGAAACGTCGACGCTCCCCTGCCGTTTGGGTGACTCAGCCTCCAAGTGAGCCCGTCGGCAGCTTCGAGAAGATGTCCCCGAGGCTTCCGGTTCCACCAGGAGTTTCCGGTTCCGTCGGATCCACCGGCTCGACGACGATGACGCCGGGCACGGTGACGGTCACGGTCTTGTCCGCAGATTCCGAAGAACTGAACTTCTTGGTACCCAAGAACTTTGCGGTGATGCGATGCTCGCCCTGGTCGCGGAACGGCCAGACCAGTTCTGCATGGCCATTGGAATCGACTGTGGCGCTACCGATCTTCGTATCGCCGTCGAAGAACTCGACCGTGCCCTCACCCGGGTTCGGGTCGATACTCGCCGCAATCTTGACGTCTTCGCCCGTCAGTGCCTCCAGTGCGACAGCGACCGTCGTCTCGGTCTGGTTGGTCGCGAATACCTCGGTAGTCGAGAGGGCGCTGCGTCCCTCGCCCGAAGCAACACAATACCCAGCGGCATTGACCCACCGGGACTCACCGAAACTCATGCTCGTGTCTTTGATCTTGATACTCGGGCTCGTCGCCCCGGCGCGCAGGTGCGTCGTCGCATTTCCCTCGTCGGACCGAGCTTCGAGTTTCAATTCGACTGCCGGTAAACGAAAGTCCGTGTTGGCCTTGACTTGCAGCCCTTCCTTTGGCTTGTTGTCGTTCGCGCTCGGACCGTCGTTGACTGTCTTGTTGCCGGTACCGGTAATTCGCAGGTACTCACCCGCCGGGTTCGCGTTTCCGTCTGCGCCCACCCGGAGCAGCACCGCAGTCTCGCCGGTCAAGTTGGACGACGAATCACCGACGAGGGAGTACGAAACCAGGGTTGCCCCTTGCGGTAGTGCGATGTCGTACTTGATACGACCGGTGTCCGAATCCGAACTACGCATGGTGCCCGGATGCAGTTTCACTGTGAACTGTTCGCCGGGACGCACGGACGTGGGCGCCGTGACCTCCAGGTTGTCGGAGAACGACGAATCCCAATCGGTGGCGCCGTCGACCCGGCACTTGTGTTCGAAGGAAACTGTTCGAGTCACGGTATCGGAAGCCGCTGCTGCCGGAGCGGACACAGCGAGGAGTCCGGCCGCAACAGCTGGTACGACTGCGCAAACAGCCAGAGAACGGGAGTTCATATGTTGCCTTTCAAAAAGACTCGGTCATCGAGTGTTCGGTGAATTAGGACCGTGATCACTTGCCACCGAGCGAACCTGTGGGCAGCTGCGGCAGAACGGACTCGAGGCTGCCGAGACCACCCGGAGTGCCCGGATCGGTCGGGTCGGGATCGACCGGGCCTGTTGAATCCCCGGTCACCGTGAGCATGTGTGCCGCCGACGTGTACTTCGCCTCGTCGCCGGTAGCTGTGAAGACTGCGGTCACGGACTTGGTACCCGCCTTACCGAAGGTCAGATCCAGGCGGGCAATACCGCGAACCACCGGCCGCGGGTCACCGACGGGCTTGCCGTCGACCATGAACTGTACTGTTCCCGTTGCGTTTTCCGGATCGACGTGAGAAGCAAAAGACACCTTGGTGCCGGTAGCGGCTGTCGTCGGCCCTTCGAGCGTCGTCACGATGTCTGCTCCAGGCTCGGGATCAACAGGTCCGAGGTCTCCGTCGATTTTCGTGGAGGCCAATGCGCCGGCACCGGCGTTGAGGGGACCCGTCTCACCGTCGCGAGGAGAACAGGATGTGGGCGCCCAGATGGTTCCCGCGAGCCAGTGACTTACCTGAGGGAGGAAGGTCAAAAACGACTCCGGCCCGCCGAAAGTACCTGCAGCACCCGAAGTCCGGACATTGGTTTCGACTGCGCCGGACGGCCCGGCCTTTACGGTGATTCTGATCTTCGGAAAGACGATGTTGGTCTCGGCTCCGGACTGAGCGTTGATCGCAAGCCCGCCGTGCGCACCCGACGACGATGACGGACTGTTGCCGATCGCTTCGTTTGCGCCGGACAACCGGAGTATCGGACCGTCCGCTGCGGGAGTGCCGTCTTCGTTGACACGAATCACCGAAGCAGGTTTCCCGGCAACAACATTGCCCGGATCGGTGACCGTCGCCGAAACGAACTCCGCGTTGGTCGGAATCGGCAGATCGATCTTCAGACGCGAAATCTTCTTGACACTTGCGCCGCTCACATCGTTCGGGATCTGGACGCTACCCGGATCCACCTCGATGTCGAAGACTTGACCTGGCGCCACGACCGAAGGAGCCGAAACTCGCACCGTAGCAGGCTTTCCGTCTGACGAAGGACCGGAGAACGCACTCGGAACTGCGCGGCACGTGACCTGAAACGTTGTCGACGTGGTTTCTGCAACGGGCGCCGCGGTCGCCGGAATCACGGCCACAGCGGTTCCACCGGCAAGGAGACCGGTAAGGAGCGCAGCATTCAGTAGGCGTTTTGACATGATGTCCTCTCGGAACAACCTGATTGACGTTTGCCGCCGAACTGTAACGGAGCCAACGCCCGAGTTGACCCGTTTTCAATAAACAAAAACCACACAGTAGGTAAATAATTGGTAAGGGTTACTGGTCGTCACATCTGACCGCCGCCGCGAGCCTTGCCTCTCTCGATCAATCTCGCGGTTCGAGATTCACTGCGGGGAAACATAATTCGACAGGAATTCGCGCCGTAGTGAGAACTCCGTTCATACTCTACCCTTACGGGAGGGTAGAGTATGAGAACCTCGTCAGGACGGAATCTCATGGCAGTAACCATCGCTTCATCCACCAACGACAATTCGGTTCGGGCCGCGCTCCGGTCACCTCGCCGTCTCAAAACGGAAGTTTTGGCCGGACTGGTCGTGGCGTTGGCACTGATTCCCGAGGCGATCTCGTTCTCGATCATCGCCGGCGTCGATCCGCGGGTAGGACTGTTCGCGTCGTTCACGATGGCAGTGACCATCGCCGTCGTCGGCGGACGACCCGCAATGATCTCCGCAGCTACCGGCGCCGTCGCACTGGTCGTCGCTCCACTGACGCGCGAGTACGGAATCGACTACCTGATTGCGACAGTCCTTCTGGCCGGCCTGCTCCAGATCGTGTTGAGCCTCCTCGGCGTCGCCAAGCTGATGCGCTTCATCCCGCGCAGCGTCATGGTGGGATTCGTCAATGCACTGGCCATCTTGATCTTCATTGCCCAACTCCCCCACCTGATCGATGTTCCGTGGCTCGTCTACCCACTTCTGGCCGTCGCCCTACTGATACTCGTATTCCTGCCGAAACTGACCAGCGCGGTCCCGGCTCCGCTGGTGGCGATCGTGTTACTGACCAGCGCCACAGTCATTTTCGCGTTCAACGTCCCCAATGTCGGCGACGAAGGCGAGCTTCCGTCGAGCCTGCCGACGCTACTGTTCCCCGACGTCCCTCTGGACATGCACACACTGTCGATCATTGCTCCGTATGCATTGGCCATGGCGCTCGTCGGCCTCCTCGAATCGTTGATGACGGCCAAGCTCGTCGACGACGTCACGGATACTCACTCGAACAAGACCCGAGAAGGGTGGGGCCAAGGCGTCGCGAACATCGTCACCGGCTTCTTCGGAGGCATGGGAGGGTGCGCGATGATCGGCCAGACCATGATCAACGTCAAGGTCTCCGGCGCTCGCACTCGAATCTCGACTTTCCTGGCGGGCGTGTTCTTGCTGATACTCGTGGTCGGCCTCGGCGATGTCGTGGCGTTGATTCCCATGGCCGCATTGGTAGCCGTCATGATCATGGTCTCGGTCGGCACTTTCGACTGGCACAGCGTCAATCCGAAGACCCTGCGCCGCATGCCGATCGGCGAGACAGTGGTCATGCTGGTCACCGTGGCGGTCACCGTCGCGACCCACAATCTTGCCTACGGCGTGATCGTCGGAGTGATCACCGCGATGGTCATCTTCGCCCGCCGCGTCGCGCATCTCACCGAAGTAATCGACGTCGCGCATCCGGACGAGGACACCCGTGTCTATGCGGTTCGAGGCGAGCTGTTCTTCGCATCCAGCAACGATCTGATCTACCAGTTCGACTATGTCGACGACCCGAAGAACATTGTCATCGATCTGTCCGAGTCTCATGTCTGGGACGCGTCGACCGTGGCGACACTGGACGCGATCACCACCAAGTACGCGGCCAGAGGCAAGAATGTCGAGATCGTGGGGCTCGACGACGCATCGGCCGAGCGCCATCTGCGCCTGTCCGGACGACTGGGTGACGGTCACTGAGAGTATGGAAGCCCAGCGCGACGAAAGTAGGAGTGATGTCTGAGCCGGAACATGCGGTCCAGGGACAGAACATGCAGATCGGGCAGGTTGCCGAACGCACCGAACTGTCGATCAAGACGATCCGTCATTACGACGAGGTCGGTCTGGTCACTCCATCGGAGCGGACCGCCGGAGGATTCCGCTTGTACACCGAGGCGGACGTCCAACGGCTACTGGTAATCCGACGAATGAAGCCGCTCGGATTCAGTCTCGAAGAAATGAAACAACTCCTCAATTCCCTGGCAGTGCTCGGCGACGAAGCTTCGGACGCGTCAACACGAACCGCCGCAACCGAATTCGTCACCGCCTGCCATACCCGGGCGGAAGAAAGCTGCACACACTTACGTAAGCAACTCGCCTACGCCGAAGAGCTGACGGGATTGCTCGCCGACCACAGTCTGAACGGTGAACGGCATTCGTGATCTGCAAGCTGAACTAAGCTGGGTTGATGGCCCGATATTTCGACGTTCACCCGGAAAACCCGCAGCCGCGCGCGATCAGCCAGATCGTCGAAATGCTGCGCAACGACGCGGTCATCGCCTACCCCACCGACTCCTGCTACGCCCTGGGTGCCCGAATGGACAATCACTCGGGCACCGATCGGATCCGCGAGATCCGTCACCTGCGGTCGGATCACCACTTCACGCTGGTCTGTGCCGACTTCGCGCAGCTCGGGCACTTCGTCCACGTCACCAACTCGGCGTTCCGCGCGGTGAAAGCCGCTACGCCTGGGCAGTACACGTTCATCCTTCCCGCCACGAAGGAAGTTCCGCGTCGACTGGCACACGCCAAGAAGAAGACCGTCGGAGTGCGTATCCCCAGCCACCCGGTAGTGCGGGCGCTCTTGCAAGAGTTGGGTGAACCGATCCTCTCCAGCACCCTTCTCCTGCCCGGCGCCGAGGAGCCGATGACGGACGGCTGGCAGATCAAGGAAGAACTCGACCACCAACTCGACGCCGTCATCGACTCGGGTGACTGCGGCACCGAGCCCACCACGGTGGTCGACTATTCGTCCGGTGCCCCCGAGATCGTGCGCGTCGGCGCGGGAGATCCTTCCCGATTCGAGTAGGCCCCGACGTCAGCTCCGCATTTTCCGAGAGCGGAAGGCCGCCGGAGAAGTCCCGAACCGTTCTTTGAAAAGTCGCGAGAAGTGGCTTGCGTCGGAGAAACACCATCGGGTGGCGATCGAGGTGATCGAACTGTTCGTGCGACGCAATTCCTCGCGTGCCCTGGCCAACCGCCGCGCCCGTACCGTCCCGTTGAACGTCTCACCGGATCGGCCGAAAACTCGCTGGACCGTCCGGGCCGAGACCGCGTGGGCGGCGGCAACAGAGGTCAACGACAACGACGGATCACACAGGTGCCCGTCGATCCAGGCATCGATCGACAAGCGCAGCGCGGCGGAACCGACAGCGTCCTCAGTTCCGATGGTCTGGCTCACCGCCCCGTCGAACAGTTCGAGGGTGGCATTTCTGGCCGCTGATACCGCGGATTCAGGAAGTTCGGCCAACGAATCGGCCAGCATCGACAGATAGGAAACCAACAAACGTACCGACGGTGAGTCCCGTTCCAGCGCGCCGCCGAAAGCCGGCCACGCTCGACCGGAGACTTCCGCCAGGGCCGAGCGAGGAATCAGCAAATTAATCGAACGAATCGACTCCAGCACCTCGAACTCGGCCTGATTGCGCGTATCCCACAGAACTACGTCACCAGCGCCCACGAGAATCGTCTCACCTGCTCGTGTCAGCGCTTCGCGTCCTGACCGGATTGCGATCAGCACGACCCAGTCTTCTGTGGCGTCGGATACCTGAGTTGCGGTTCGCTTTCCCGTGCACGGATCGCAGCTGAGGTCGACGAGACCGAAGTCGTCCAGCGAGCGTCGCTTGACCGATGCGGCGAATCCCTCGCGGAGAATCGATCGGGATACCTGCACATCAAGGGGAATGAATTGCTCCCGCAGACGAGATTCCCACCAGTGGCCTCCCATGCCGACAGGAATGCCGTCGGCAGTCTTCTCTCCAGACCGGGTGGTGACCATAACTAAGGTTATCGCAAATTCACTTCATGGATTGGCGAAACGGCGCGAAAACACCAGACCGTGGCGCGCAGATGCATGACCTAGGCCCCCGAAGGGAGACAGCATGTGTCCAGGAGCAGACGAGAAGACACTGCGCCGCGAAGCACGCTCGAAGGGAATGTCGATGAAGGCGAAGGCCGCAGTGCTGTGGGATCACAACACACCGTGGAGTGTCGAGGAGATCGAGCTCGCAGATCCGAAAGAACGTGAAGTCCTGATCAAAGTGGTTGCCAGCGGCATGTGCCACTCCGACGATCATGCTGTGACCGGTGATCTGGCAGTCCCACTCCCCGTGATCGGTGGCCACGAAGGCGCGGGCATAGTGGAGAAAGTCGGCCCCGGCGTGCGAGACGTCGAAGTAGGCGATCACGTCGTCCTCTCCTTCATTCCCTCGTGTGGACGCTGCCGTTGGTGCGCAGTCGGACAGAGCAACCTCTGCGACCTCGGCGCCATTCTGATGGCCGGCGCACAGGTCGACGGGACGTACCGCGCGACAGCTCGCGGGCACGACGTCGGAACCTTCTCGCTTCTGGGAACTTTCGGCAACTACACGGTAGTGCCGGAAGCGTCCGTGGTGAAGATCAACAAATGGATTCCCCTCGAGAAGGCCTGCCTCGTCGGCTGCGGAGTCACCACCGGTTGGGGATCTGCCGTCAACACCGGTGAGGTCTCGCCCGGCGACTCCGTGGTCGTCGTCGGAATCGGCGGGATCGGTGGAAGTGCAATCCAGGGGGCGAAGATCGCGGGCGCGAGGCACATCGTGGCAGTCGACATCTCGCCGGACAAGAAGGCCATGGCCGAAACTCTCGGAGCGACCCACTTTGCTTCGTCGATCGACGAGGCCATGACGCTGGTCAACGAATTGACCTGGGGCGTCATGGCTGACGTCGCGATCCTGACCGTCGGGGTGGCGAGCGGCGACATGATCCAGCCAATGGTCGGACTGATCCGCAAGGGTGGCCGCGTAGTCTTGACAGCGGTCTCACCAATGGGTGCCACTGACACACAGTTGCACCTCGCCGAAATGACCCTGTTCCAAAAACAGCTCCGCGGAAGCCTGTTCGGCGAATGCAATCCTCGCGCCGACATCCCCCGTCTACTCAACCTCTACGAAGCCGGGCTCTTGAAGCTCGACGAAATGGTCACCACCGAGTACCGCCTCGAAGACATCAACCAGGGCTACGACGACATGAAGTCGGGAAAGATCATGCGCGGAGTCATCATTCACGAACACTGATCATCGATCAGTCGCACCAGTCACGGCGTGACTGGTGCGACTGTCACGGCGTCACGATGTCGAACCACAGATCGAAGTCCTCCAGCAGCGAGATGAACGTCTCCAGTTCAGACTGATCTCCCACAGCTTTTGCCGTTCCGGCCTTGATGGATTCGGTGAGCGAGGTCGTTCCCAGATACACCTCGTTGAACACGGCACGGGTCAAGGTCAGAGTCAGGGCGGCCGAAGCATCTGCCTTGTCCGTGTCGTAATTCAGCACGCCGTTGCGCACTGTGACCAGGACGTTGTCCGCAGTGTCCGACAACACGAATCGCAACGACAGGTCGACGTCGGCAGCTTTGGGACCGTCGAGGCGAACTGCCCAGAAGTCCAGCATCTGCTCGAGCGGCATCACGGCGACAACGGCCGGGCCGGTGGGGTTGTTGGACGGCATCGGTGCCAGCGGATGCCGCAATTCCATCGCTCCGACCAAGTAGAAGTTGCGCCACGTACCGTTCTCGGCCTGGTAGCCGAGTTGTTCGTACGTGTCCGCCAACAACTCTCGGGCTTTCTGGTTACTCGGATCGGCGAACACCAGATGGTTCACCAGCTCCGCCGCCCAGCGATAGTCGCCGTCGTCGAACGCCTGCTTGCCCTTGGTCAGAAGCGCATCGGGTCCGCCGACGGCTTCGACATAGCGCTTGCCGTTCTCCACCGGCGGATGAGGATTGAGGTGAGCGGGAACGCCGTCGAACCAACCGAGATAGAAGGTGTAGATCGCTTTGACGTTGTGACTGAGCGAGCCGTAGTACCCGCGGTTGTACCACTGCTTTCCGATGGCGTCGGGTACCTCGATCTGGTCGGCAATCTCTACCGGTGTCAGTCCCTTGTTGGCAAGACGCAACGTCTGATCGTGCAGATACTTGTACAGGTCTGCCTGATCCGACATCAGCTTCAAGATCTTGTCGTTGCCCCACGTGGGCCAATGATGCTGCGCGAAAATGATTTCGACGTCGGGAAAAAGTTCCATCGCCAGACGAACGTAGTGCGACCAGGCCTTGGCGTCGCGAGTTTTGGCGCCGCGCAACGTGTACAGGTTGTGCATTGTGTGCGTGACGTCCTCCGCTGACCCGAGCGCCTTGAAATCGGGTAGATAGAACAGCATTTCGGACGGCGCTTCGGTGCCCGGTGCGAGCATGAACGTCACGCGCACACCGTCGATGACTTCTTCGTGTACCGGCTCGGTGATGACGTCGGTCGGCACCGCGAACGTCGACGTGCCGTGCGACGTGGACAGTCCGAGACCACCGGAAACCTGCCCCTGCGGGCCTGGACGCAGGAATGATCCGTACATGTACATTCCGCGACGCGTCATCGCCGTTCCGGCGAGCACGTTCTCGGAGATCGCTTCCTCCGTGAAACTGTCTGGTGCATAGACTTTTACGGCACCGGACTCGATCTCTTCGTCGGTGACAAATCCTTTGACTCCGCCGAAATGGTCGCCGTGGGAGTGTGTGAAGATAATTGCCTTGACCGGGACCTTGGGGCGGTGCTGGTAGTACAACTCCAGCGCAAGAGCGGCTGTTTCCGCGGACATCAGGGTGTCACCGATGATCAACCCGGTATCGCCCTCGATGATCGTCGTGTTCGACAAGTCCTGGCCGATCACCTGGTAGAGGCGATCGGCAAGCTTGAAGAGCCCGCCGCCCTTTCCCATCAAAGTGGCTTGGCGCCAGAGACTCGGGTTGACGGTGTCCGGCGCTTCGCCGTCGGCGAACCCGTAGGCGCCGTAGGAGAAGATGAACTGTCCTCTGTCACCCTTGACCAACCCGCCGTCGATGAGTGGCGCTACCAGACCTCGAGAAATCAGTTCGAAGTCGAATGTGTCATCGAACGGAAGATCACGGAGAACCTGGGCATTCGCAAGGCGAGTCGCTTCGGTAGCGGGCTTGGGGTCGAGTTCGGATGGTGTAGTCATCTTCTCTTACGCTCCTCGGGAACTCGCGGTGTCCTGTGTCTGGATACCGGTTCATCCTCGATCGCCACGTAGTCCTCGCGCATCACCCGGAAGGGATGATCACGTGGTTCGTCCAGCGTTCAACAGCGCAGCAACGAACTCACGCACCAACGTCCGCTCGTCGTTCTCGTCCGCCCCCGGCACCATGAGCAGTGAGAGGATCACTCGCACGATCCAGCGTGCTCGTGACGCTGTGCCTGCTCCGTTTTCACCGAGCATCGCGACGCCCAGTCCGTTGATGACGTCGGATGAATTGGCAAGTTCACCTGCAAGACTCGCATCACCCGGAGTGAACCATGCAGCCAACGTCGGAGTGCTGCGCACCGCGGAGACTGCGGTGAGCATCGCCGTTTCGAGACGCTCGCTCGGATCATCGATGGTCGCTACCGATTCCGCGATCGCAGTTCCCAGCCTGCGCGCTTCGCGGTGAACGAATGCAATGTGAAGGGCCTGCCGATTCTCGAAGTACCGATACAGGGTGGCCCGGGAACATCCTGCAGCAGAGGCTATCTCCGCCATACCGACGGCGTTGACACCTTTCTCGACGAACAGTTGCGCCGCACTGTCGAGGATCTTCTCGGCTGCCGCCAAGGCGCGCCCCTCACCGAGCCAGTCGTTGCTCACGGCCGGGTCACCGACATCGGCGCTGTGAGTGGACGGCGCACGTAGTTGCCCGGCGCGTATTGCATCGCGTCGATGTCGATATGGAAATCTGGAATCCGGGAGAGTAACTCTTCCAACGCAACTCGAGCCTGCATCCGAGCTGCCGACGCCCCCAGACAGTGGTGGGCGCCATGACTGAAGGTGAGAATCTTCTGCGGTCGACGCAAGACGTCCAACTCCGCCGCGTCGGGTCCGTACTTTTCGGGATCACGATTGGCCGCACCGTACATCAACAGAACCTTACGTCCTGCCGGAATCACTTTGCCGCCCAAAGCCACATCCCGAGTCGTGGTGCGTGCCAGTCCTTGGACCGGTGAGGTGAGTCGAAGCAACTCGTCGACCGCGTCGGTGATCAATGCGGGATCGTCCAGCAGGATCTGACGCTGATCGAGGCGTTCGGTCAGCATCGCCACCGAACCACCCAGCATTCCTGTCGTGGTGTCGTTTCCACCGGCCACCATGGTGAAGGCGAAGCCCAGAATCGACAGCAGGCCGGACATGTCGCCGTCTTCACCGAGTCCAGCGGCGAGCAGGTGCGAAATCGTGTCGTCACCCGGTTCGACCTTGCGGCGTTCGATCAGCGACGCGAAGTACATCATCAACTCACCGGTGGCGGCCTGCGCCGTCGTCGCTGCCGCGGCCACGCCACCTGCCGAATTGGCAGCGACAATGGCCTCGGTCCAGCCGTCGAACTGGTCACGGTCCGATTCCGGCACACCCAGATAGTGTGCGACAACCATCGACGGCAACGGCTTGAAGAGCTCGACGACGATATCGCCACTGCCACGCGCTTTCAACGCTTCGATACGTTCGACGACGAATTCGCGGACCATCGGCTCGACCGCCGAGACCTGACGCGGGGTGAATCCCTTCGACACCATGCGCCGGAACTCCGACTGCACGGGCGGGTCCTGCATCACGAACGGCGGATTATCCTGCATCCCGATCTGCTCGAGTTCACCGTAGACAGTGGTCAATCCCTTTGCCGACGAGTACGTCTCGTAATCACGAGCGGCGTTGTAGACGTCTTCGTGACGGGTGAGCACCCAGTAGTCGTCCTGCGGCGAGGCTTCCGGCACAACGTTGTGCACCGGATCGTTCTCGCGCAATGCGTCGTACATGGCCCACGGCGAACGCCAGGACTCCCCGGTGGAAGGAACAAACCGTGGCGAATGTGACACAGATGTTGTCATGACTCGACTATGAGACAAATTGATAGATGTGTCAATGTTGACGACCAATATTCTGCGATCAACATCGAGTAACTCACATCCACGCAGAGCACTATCGTGTGTCGGGTGATCACAGATCCGATGAAGCAACCGACCAGCTCTGACACCGGACGCCGCGCCGTGGTTGCGGTCCTGCTCCCCCGCGAACATCTCCCCTTCATCAGGGACTGGTGCCTGCACCACATCGAGCAGGGCTGGGAGGTTGTTCTCTACGACAACACCGGTTCCGTCGGGTCCACCCGCAAGACAAGCGCATTCAGTCTCAACCGTTGGCACGGCCGCAGCGAGGACAAGAGAGGCAACTCTTACGGCGCCTTCACCCGATCGATGTCGGACAGTGAAGTTCAGGTCGCATTCCGCAAAGAACTGCACGACCTTCCGGTGACGATCGTCGACTGGCAACCGCGCGAGGAGGACGGTCGGATCGTGCACGGACAGGTAGAGGCCTACGTCGATTACGTGAGCCGGTACCGCGACACCGTCGCGTGGGCAGCATTCATCGACGCCGACGAATACCTCGAACACGCACCAGGATTGGACTGGGAGGTTCTACTTGCCGGAGTTACTCAGGCGGATTCACACCGTGTTGTTCTCGATGCTCTGGTCTACGAATCCAGGTGGACGCGCGACGGGCAACTGCGAGACGTCGAGGAATTGAAATGCCTTGGGCTACAGAGCCATGGTTGCAAGAACATCGTGAGGCTGTCGGAGATTCTGCGAGCGGACGTCCACTGGGGATGGAAGACAAGCGAACCGGACAGCCTGGTGCGGCCCGACCGATCCCTCTTCTACTTCCGCCATTACCGCGGTTCGGAGGCGGCACTCGACTTCACTCCGCTGCCGAACTTCGGACCCCAAGCCCACGAAGAAGGTGTGGATGTTCCGGCGGCAATTGACGCATCACAGAATTGAATGTGCCTGCAAGACACAGGTATTCAGGTACAGATAAACCTCCGGCCCGCGTCCACGAAGGCAATGCCTTCAGGTCGCGGGCCGGAGTGCTACCTATCCGAAAAACGGATCAGGAAAGCGGTGCGAGGGCGGTGCCCAGGCCGATGATTGCAGCAACACCGGTGAAGAGGCCGGCCAGTCCGCCGATGCCCTTTGCAATCTCGCCGTAGAGCTTGAGATCTGCTTCTGTGGAACCCATGTCTATCTCCTCATCATGGAATGTGTACGCGGTCCGCGCGCCCGGTATGTAACGGCGCTCACAATATACGTAAGACAGCCGAGTTTTAAAGTGGTGCCACCAAGTGGGACGTAACTCACATCTCATCCAGCGGGAACCCACGAGTAACAATGCGCGATTCGGACAACGCTTCGGGAACCGT
The DNA here is from genome assembly GCF_046097995.1 of Rhodococcus sp. 5A-K4. NCBI lineage: Bacteria > Bacillati > Actinomycetota > Actinomycetes > Mycobacteriales > Nocardiaceae > Rhodococcus > Rhodococcus sp. 5A-K4. Next base: position 77,908 of record NZ_JBJURM010000019.1, on the reverse strand, counting down.
TGAATGACGAGCAGGAGAACAGCAGTGGGCAAGTTGGATGGAAAAGTGGCGCTGATCACTGGCGCAGGGCAAGGCGTCGGCCAGGGTGTTGCGTTTGCGCTTGCCAAGGAAGGTGCTTCCGTCGCGGTGGCGGGCCGCACTGAGTCGAAACTCGTCGTCACATGTAACGAGATCACCGAACGCGGAGGCCGTGCCGAACCGGTGCTCGTGGATATCGCCGACGCGGGTTCCATCACCGCTGCCGTGGCGCGAACCGTGGAACTGTTCGGCGGCGTCGACATCCTGATCAACAACGCCAGCCTCAACCCGCTCGGCAACGTCCTCGACCTCACTCCGGAGCGCCTTGCCGACGGATTGACTTCCGGTCCCGTCGCGACGCTGCGAACAATGCAAGCCTGCTACCCGTTCATGAAGGAGCGCGGCGGCGGGGCGATCATCAACATGGTCAGTTCCGTGGCCGTCCGTTGGGACGCCGCCGGCTACGGCGGATACGCGGCCGTGAAGGAATCCGTCCGAGCCCTCAGTCGCGCAGCAGCGTGCGAATGGGGCGTCGACGGGATCCGAGTCAACGCGGTTGCTCCTCATGCATCCTCGCCCGGGCTACAGCGTTGGGCAGATGCGCGTCCGGAAGAGGCTGCCGCTTTTGTTGCCGGGATTCCGCTACGGAGGATCGGGGACTGCGAAACGGACATCGGCACCGCGGTGGCTTTCCTGGTCGGCCCGGATGCCGCGTATCTGACTGGAGCAACAATTCCGCTCGACGGTGGTCAGTCGCGCTGGGGCTGAGGGCTGGCGTCGTCGAAGGCAAGCACCGCCGACTTGGCTTCGGCGATCGGGCGGCGGAAAACGAAACCGACCAGAACGGATGCCAAAACCAGCGCGGCCAGAACAATGAGCCCGACCATCCACCACATGGTTTTCAGTATGCCCGAACCGACCTCCGCCGGACGCGCGCCACGGCCGTCGGAAAGCGGCAACAACCGCGAAAAGTGCTTGACACCAGTCAAATTCCGTTTTGCCCGTTTCCCGAGCTTCCCGATAGTCCGTGATCGAGGACACAGTTTCGGATCCCGAGCCGGGACGAGAGCGTGACTGGAACCGCGCCTCGGTGCATCCTGTCAGGTATGGAATCCGCTGTTTCGGCCGAACTCGCCGACGGAAGCACCCTCACACACCCGTGGGGCGGGACAAGCAACATCACCGATCTCGGCGGTGATGTTCACTGGATCGACTTCGGCGGTCCCAGCGGAGCGCCGCCCATCGTGCTCGTTCACGGACTGGGCGGCTCGCACCTGAACTGGGTGCGGGTGGCACCGACGCTGGCGGCGCGCACGCGTGTGTACGCACTGGACCTCGCTGGATTCGGACTCACCTCTGCCCGTGGGCGGCACACCGGCGTCGACGCCAACGCAGCACTCCTGAATCGCTTTCTCGAGACAGTAGTAGGTGAACCTGCCGTCCTGTTCGGCAATTCGATGGGGGGAATGGTCTCGGCAATCTCGACCCATGCCAATCCCGAATCAGTTGCCGGCCTGGTCCTGGTGGATCCGGCGCTCCCACTGCCCGTCCAACTTCCCGATCTGACCGTCGCCGCCCAATTCGCGCTCTACTCGATGCCGTACGTCGGTGAGCAGGTTCTCGGCTTCGGACGCCGGAAGATGTCCGACCGGCAGTTGGCCGCTCAGATGACCAGATTGTGTTTTGCCGATCCGACGCGAGCCGATCCCGCAGTCCTCGACGCTGGCGCCGCCTTGACTGCGATTCGCCGCGGCGAACCCACCCAGGATGCAGAATTCCTCCAGGCAGCACGGTCACTGTTGATGACCCTCGCCCGTCCGGCTTCGTATCGAAAGACCCTGCGAGAGATCACGACTCCGACACTCCTGATGCACGGCGATCGCGATCGTCTTGTCCCGGTCGAGGCTGCACGGGCAGCTGCTACCGCACATCCACACTGGACCACCATCATTCTCGGCGACACCGGCCACACCCCACAGTTGGAGATTCCGGACGAGTTCACCCGTCATGCGCTCGCGTGGCTCGATCGCACGGGGCTGATCACGAGCTGACACGTACCGGCACCACACCCGTTGAACGGCCTTGTCGATCGAGCAAGTGCCCCATCAACTTCGGCGTATCAAGGACGATTCGGCGATCGACTACGTCGGCAGGTCCGGCCCACCGGTAAGCGCGAACGGTCAAATACTCCAAAGCTCTCGAGCCCTGGGAATGTGTCGGGGTACGCGCGTAGCGTGAGATTCGCGCCTTCCTCGGCCAAGCATTTGCGCGACCCGTACTTGTGTATCCGTTTCGGTAAAGGAGAGTTTCAGATGCCCGCACGCACAGCGCTCGACGGAACACCCTGTTGGATCGACCTCACCAGCTCCGATACCGAGGTCGCCAAATCCTTCTACACCAACGTGTTCGGTTGGCAGACTGACACAAACGACGACCCGCAGTACGGCGGCTACGCGATCTTCAGCAAAGACGGGCAGCCCATCGCCGGGCTCGGACCTCAGCAGGAGGGAAACCCGTACGGCAACGTCTGGACCACCTACATCTCCTCGACTGATGCGGCAACGTCGGCGTCCAAGGCCGAAGCCGCGGGCGGAATGATCATGATGCCGTCGATGCAGGTCGGTCCCCAGGGCAGCATGGCGATCGTGGGCGATCCTGCCGGTGCAGTCGTCGGTATCTGGCAGGCAGATCAGCACCACGGCTTCGGTCTGGTCGGCGAGGCCGGAGCCCCGGTGTGGCACGAGACTTTGTCCAAGAACTACGCCGCGGTCCTGCCGTTCTACACCGACGTGTTCGGCTGGACTTACGAGTCCATCGGCGACAGCGACGAGTTCCGGTACTCACAGGCCAAGCAGGGCGACACCGTCGTCGCCGGTTTGATGGATGCCAGCTCGTTCCTCCCGGCAGAGGTGCCGTCGTTCTGGCAGGTGTACTTCGGGGCGGACGACACCGACGCGGCCGTCGCCAAGGTCGTCGAATTCGGCGGCAGCGTCTTGCGCGATCCCGAGGACACGCCCTTCGGCCGTCTCGCGTCGGTGGCCGATCCACTCGGTGCCAAGTTCCAGATCTCCACGATCATGGAGTGAATCTCCGCGCAGAGGCCGCACCGGCCCGCGGTCTCTGCTCGCTGATCATCTGGAAAGTCCCGATTTGACCGCACGGATTTGAACACTCGCCCAGAAGGTATGCAGTTTTCTGCGTCCAACGCCTAATCTCATGGGATGCCCGCCCCCGCCCCTCTCCTCGATGTGTACTCGCAGCCGACTCTGTCGACGCTTGCGCCGTCGGTACTCGCTTCTCTCGGAGTGAGCGGCGAAGCGAACCGTCTCGATCTACAGCCCAGCAAGAAGACTGTAATTCTGCTGGTAGACGGGATGGGCGCGAACTTGCTCGCCCGCAACGCCGAACACGCACCATTCCTGAACTCACTTATCGGAACGCCCATACGGGCAGGATTCCCCACGACGACGGCCACCAGCATCGTCTCGTTGGGGACCGGGCTGCCCTCGGGGGCGCACGGAATCACCGGTTACCAGTCTTACGTCGAAGAAGCCGATTCGGTGTTCAACTGGCTGGGTTGGCACAGCGCGGGCAAGAAGGAATCTCAGACCGACTCCATCGTCCCGGAGACCCTGCAGCCGCAGGCCACGACCTTCGATCGTGCCGCGGCCGCCGGCATCACCGTCACTACCGTCGTTCCGTCCAAATTCGACGGCAGCGGCCTCACCCGGGCGGGAATGCGCGGCGCCCAGTTCGCCGGAATCCAGGCATACGGAGACCTCCTCGCTCGCACCGTGGCCGCGTCGAAATCTGCCGACCGTACGTTCACGTACTGCTACATCAGCGAGATCGATGCACTCGGCCACGTCTACGGCCCCGAGTCCGAGCCGTGGATTTTCCAACTGATGCTTGTCGATCGACTGGTCGAGCAACTCGCCGCCGCTCTCGGTCCGGACGTGAGATTGCTGGTGACGGCAGACCACGGAATGGTCGACGTGTCGGACGAGAACAAGATCGACTTCGACAACACTCCGACTCTGTCCAAAGATGTACTCGCTCTTGCCGGTGAACCTAGATGTCGTCACATCCACACCCGAGAAGGCGCTGCACAAGATGTTGCGGACCGCTGGCGCGCCGAACTGGGTGACCGCATGTGGATCGGGACGAGATCCGAGGGCATAGTCGCAGGATTGTTCGGGCCTGCAGTGCATTCCGAGTATCACGGCCGGATCGGTGATGTCATCGCCATTGCGTCCGGGGACGTGGCCGTCGTACGTCGATCTGTCGAATCGGGACTGTCCGGCCTCCGTGGACAGCACGGCGCCCTCACTCCGGACGAACTGCTGGTACCGCTCTTGTCCTCAGGACAGCAGTAGGGCCCGAGCCCGGCGAATCTCGGGAACACCGACGACCTTGCATGCGCCCAACAGGACGACGGCACCGACGGCCGCACCCGCCGACAATGAAATAACAGCAGCAAGCCTGGGCTCGGGAACTCGGTTCTGAACCGCCACCACCAAAGCGAGCGCACAACCACCTGCCAGAATTGCCGCCGCCGAAATCCTTCCGACGGTGGCCTGCACGCGACGGAATCCCAACAGCCCGTATCGCTTTCGAAGCAGGATGTGGCCGAGCGCCGCTCCGCACACGTAGGAGAACGAGCCCGCCGCACAGACGGCCAGGACCAGCGTTTCGTCACTCGCCGACAGAGACGCAAGAAGAACGAGCGCCGTCTTGGCTACCACCATCACCAGCGCGATCACCGCGGGAGTTCGGGTGTTGTTGTCGGCGTAGAACACTCGAAGCTGAAGCATGACCATCGCAAAGGGCACCAGCCCGAATGCACTGACCGCAACGGCCGTCCCGATCAACCGGGCACTGCTGCCGTCGACCCGGCCGAAGAAGATCAGGGTGGTCAACGAGGGGCCGAAGACCATGAGCGCCACCGTGACCGGAATCAGCGCCACCACTGAATACCGGGCTCCCCGGCCGAGATCGGATACGACGCCGACGTCGTCACCCGCAGCAACCGACCTGGCGATCCGCGGCATCAGCACCGTCAACAACGACACACCGAGAATGCCGTACGCCACTTGAAACAGCAGATCCGCGTGCGTGTACATCGAGTAGACGTGACGGGAGAGAGTGACCTTCATCGTCACCCACACACCGATCTGACCGGCAACGACGTACACAAGTACCCAACCGAGCAACGGCGCCCCGACGCGCACCGGGCGCCAGGTGTGCGGTACGACCCGCACGCGAAGGCGCCACCGAAACCCGTTGCGGTGCAGCGCTCGAGCAACGACGGCGGTTTGCGCCACGATCCCGAGCAGAGTGCCGATACCGATCACCAGAACCTGCGCGGTGGTCATCGACTCGGGAGTCAGAGTAACCGGCCCCGGGATGCACAGGAAGACCGCGACCGTCACCAGAAGGACGACGTTGTTGATCACCGGCGCCCAGGCCGGCGCGCCGAACACTGATCGAACACTGAGTACTGCCGTCATCATCGCCGTGACGCCGTAGAAGAAGATCTCCGGCAGAAGCAAGTACGCGAAGAGCGTCGTCAACTCTCGTTGAGCCGGATCATCGATCACAGCCGAGACCAGAGGCGGCGCGCACACCACCGCCACTACCGTCACGAGCGCAAGAGCAAGCGCTCCGACGGTGAGAACGCGCTGCGTCTGCTCTCGTTCGAGCGTCCGCCCACGACTTCGCTGCCGTGTCAGATACGGAAGCAGAACGCTGGCGAGAATTCCGCCGAGGAGGAGCTGATAGACCATGTTCGGGAAGCTGTTGGCCGCGTTGTACGCATCACTGACCAGGGCGATGCCGAGGACCGCGGCAAGGGCAAGGGTGCGGACGAAGCCGGTGATCCGACTGACCGTGCTGGCGAGCGCCACTTGCCCGCCCATCTTCGCCAAGCTGCCGCCCGTCACACCCGTACGTTCGGACTCCCCCATACTCTCGACCATCTCGCCAGAGTGCCACATCGCAGAGGTACGACGATCTGGACGGAAACGGAAGAGCGCCCCGAACCGTGGGGTTCGAGGCGCTCGTCACGAGAGAAGATCAGGCTGATTCCGCTCCAGCCAACGGCGGCATGACGACAACCTGGCCGGCGAAGGACAGACCCGCACCGAAGGCGAGAAGCAATGCCTTGTCGCCCGGCTTGCACTGGCCGTCGCGCAGCATCTGCTCCATGGCGAGCGGGATCGAGGCCGCGGACGTGTTGCCCGTCTCGGCGATGTCGTTGGAGACGGGGAAGCCCTCGGGCAGCTTCATGCTGCGAGCGATGACCTCGTTGATGCGCTGGTTTGCCTGGTGCGGCACAAAAGCGTCGATGTCCTCGATACCCAGCCCCGACTTCTCCAGGGTGCGAGTGGCGACCTTGCCCATCTCGAAGGCAGCCCAGCGGAACACCGCGGTACCGGCCATCTTGATCCACGGCCGAGGTCCGGTCGGGTTCTTGGTGTAGTCGAGCCAGCTCGGCTCCTGAACGATGGCGTCGGACTGGCTGCCGTCCGAACCCCACTCGACCGGGCCGATTCCGACGGTATCGCTCGGGCCGACGACAACTGCGCCTGCGCCGTCACCGAAGATGAAGCGAACGCTGCGATCGGTGGGCTCGGTGGCCTCGCTCATCAACTCGACGCCGACGACGAGTACGTGATCAACCGTGCCGCCGCGAACGAGGTCGCTGGCCACGGCAAGGGCGGTACAGAAACCGGCGCAGCCTGCCGCGACGTCGAATGCAGCCGGACCCTTGATGCCGAGCTCGTGGGCGACGATGGACGCAGCCTGAGGAGTCTGCAGGTCCCACGTCGACGTCGCGATGATCACGGCGCCGATCTGCTCAGGGGCAATGCCGCTGACGTCCAGTGCTTTACGCGCCGCGCTGATCGACATCGCGAGGATGCCTTCACCTTCGCCGGAGAACCGGCGCGACTTGATACCCGATCGCGTCTGGATCCACTCGTCGGTGGAATCGATCAGCTCGCAGATCTCGTCGTTGGTCACGACTCGCTCCGGGCGGTGAACGCCGAGCCCGAGAAGGACGGACTGCCGACCTCCGGCCACACTGGCAATCGGCTTACCCATTGATCGATCTCCTCGTTGGTTTCTGGTGATGACGCGCATTCGACATCACACGTTACGTACAGGACATAAGCCCCTGCCTCTCAGGTCACCGTTCGATCACGGCAACAACATGAGGCTGGCTCACATTACGCTTCGGTCAGGTATGTAGTCCAGATCCACGATCAGGCGCGTAAATGAGCTAGAACTGCCAAAACACGACGATGCCCGCTTTCGGAAGCCGACAGGCCGAGTTTTGCGAAGATATTTCCTATGTGCTTGCTCACAGCAGTGTCGCTCACGACCAGTTTCCTGGCGATTTCCTGATTTCCCAGCCCCTCCGCCATCAGTCCGAGAACCTCGGACTCGCGTGGGGTCAGTGATCTGATCGGATCGTCGGCGCGTCGACGGCTCATCAGTTGGGATACAACCTCGGGATCCATCACGGTTCCGCCGTCGACGACCCGGTTCAATGCGTCGACGAACTCGGCTACCTTGCCGACCCGTTCCTTGAGCAGGTACCCGACCCCGCCGGCGCCTCCTGCCAACAATTCACCGGCGTAGCGATCCTCGACGTACGCGGAAAGGACCAGGACGGGAAAGCCCGGGCGAAGCTTGCGCACCTCGATCGCCGCTCGAAGCCCCTCGTTGGTGAAAGTAGGAGGCATCCGGACGTCGAGCACCGCGGCGTCGGGGGCGGTCTCCTCGAACACCGTGAGGAACTGTGCGGCGTCGGAGACGGCAGACACCTCGAAGCCCTCTCCGCGGAGCAGCAGTGCCAGCCCCTCTCGCAGGAGAGCGTCGTCCTCGGCAATCAGAATCCGCATGGTAGTTCCACCCTCATCGTTGTCGGTCCACCCTCCGGGCTCTCCAATACTGCGGTTCCTTCGAAAGCCTCGACCCGGCGTCGGATACCCGCCACGCCGCCGCCCGGGCGTTCGTTCGCGCCGCCCTGACCATCGTCGATCACGTCGATGAGCATCGTCTCACCCAACGAGTCGTCCGACGCCTCCGTCCGTGCCGTGACGGTGACACTGCGCGCTCCGCTGTGTTTTGCGACGTTGGTCAAGGCCTCGGCGACGACGAAGTACGCAGCAGCCTCGACGGCAGCCGGGGCACGGCGGAGTTCTTCGATCTCGAGTACGCAGGGCACGGCGGAGCGCCCGGCGAGCGCGGAGATCGCGCCCTCCAGACCCAACTCGTCGAGGATCGGCGGGTAGATGTCGTGCACCAACGTCCGGAGTTCGCTCAACGCCTCGGTGGCCGCATCCTGGGCCCGATGCAGTTGTGGCAGAGCCTGGTCCGGATTGTTCTGCAACGACCGCTCGGCCATCCCCAACATCATCACCACCGCGACCAGACGGTTCTGCGCGCCGTCGTGCAGATCCCGCTCGATGCGCTTGAGTTCGGCCGAATGTGCGTCGAGCGCCGCAGCGCGGCTGGCCGTCAGGGCGGTGACGCGCTTCGAGAGGTCCGAACGCGTGTCCGGCGCAAGCAAAGTCGTGGTCGACCAGCTGATCCACTTCGCCATCGCGGGGACCAACCACCACGCGATCAGGAGGTACAGGATGCCGATCAACGGCATTCCGGCAGCGCCCAACCACGACGTCACGGGGTACGGATTGTTGACGGGTTCACCGGCGGGCATCTGCTGCCAGTACAGCGGGACGGCAATCGAATTGAGTGCACCGAGTGGCAGAGCGATGGTCAGCATCGCCGCGACGAAAGCCCCCAGACCATGAATCGACAGCCAGGCCGCGTCGCGCCTGGTCGACTGATCGGTGAGGAACCGGCGCCAATCCCCGAAGGTCGGATTGCCGGGCATCGGTGGGTATCGCTGCAGAACAGGGCGTCCGGTGTACGCAGCCGTTCTCTTGCGGGCCAGACCCGCCCACCACCGGAGCACCCGCACGTACGACGGCAACAGCAACCAGCCGACGATCAGAATCGAGAGCGACAGCAGAATGAGACCGACCATCAGCAAGAACAGGGAGACCACGGCTGCCGCACCCTCGACGAGCACGTACACCGCAGCCCTGGTTCTCTTCTTCACTGCCCCAGCATGCCGCACCTGATGCCGCGATCCACTACAGCTGGCTACACCATTGATTCGGGACCCGGCTGGATGTCGACGAATGCCGAATCTCCATAGCGTTCATCCCATGAAGAATCGACACTCGGTCCTCGCCCCGCCGGCCCCTGGTGCCACGGCCGCCCGAACATCCGCCGTGCGACTCGAAGGCGTCAGCAAGATCTACGGCAACGGCCGCGGCGCCGTGACCGCCCTCGACAACATCAGCCTCACCTTGCCGCGCAGCACCTTCACCGCCGTGATGGGCCCGTCCGGATCGGGCAAGAGCACTTTCCTGCACTGCGCCGCAGGGCTCGATCGACCGAGCAGCGGATCGGTGTGGCTGGGCGACACCGAGATCTCACAGCTGAAGCCGAAGGCCCGCAGCATCTTCCGTCGCGATCACATCGGTTTCGTCTTCCAGGCCTACAACCTGCTCGGCGCTCTCGACGTCGAGCAGAACGTCACGCTCCCCCTACTCCTCGCCGGACGACGAGCCGACAAGCAGTACCTGACCTTCGTCCTCGAATCCGTCGGACTCGGATCGCACCGCAAGCGCAAACCCTCCGAACTGTCCGGCGGTCAGCAGCAACGCGTCGCCATCGCGCGCGCCCTCGTCACTCACCCCGACGCACTCTTTGCCGACGAGCCGACCGGCGCCCTCGACTCCCGCAGCGCCAAGCAGGTTCTGGAGTTGTTGCGCCGGACAGCCGCCGAGTTCGATCAGACCATCGTCATGGTCACGCACGACCCGGTGGCCGCGTCGTACGCCGATCGTGTGCTGTTCCTCGCCGACGGGAAACTTGTCGGGCACATCGACCGCCCGACGCCGCAGCAGATCGCCGAGCGCATGACACACCTCGGGGACTGGTGATGATGAAAGCGCACACCTTTGCGCACCTGAAAGCGCATCGCTCCGGTTTCGTCGCCGTGTTCGTCTCCGTATTCTGCGCAGCGCTCCTCACCTGCGGTCTGGGTGTGCTGCTGGAATCGGGAGTGCGAGGCGGAGTCTCACCACATCTCTACGCCGGTGCCGACGCCGTCGTGAGTGCACCACAGGCGCTCGAGGTCAAGGAAGACGCCGATCAGCCTTTTGCCGAGCGAGTTCTCCTCGACGGCGATACCGTCCGCAAGCTCGATGCCCTCGATGTCACGGTGATTCCCGACATCTCCGTCCCCGTCAGCACCGCCGAGGGCGTCGTACTCGACGCACATCCTTGGAACACGGCACAATTGGCGCCGTACTCGCTCACCGAAGGTCGCGCTCCGCAGAGCCGAGACGAGGTGGTCTCGACCACGGGCGCCGCTCTCGGCGAGCAAATCACGCTGGCTCACGGCGCGATAGCCGACGAGTACACCGTCGTCGGCACAGCTGATTCGGCCTCGGTGCCGTCACCCGACCGTCCGGCACTCGTCTTCCTCGACGACGCAGAGGCCGAACGGTTGTGGCCGCACCAGAACGCTGTCACCGCAGTCGGATTGATCGCTCCCGAAGGCGTGGATGCTGCCGCTCTCGCCCGCGATGCACTCGCCGGAACCGGCGCGGAGGTCTCGACCGGCACCGCACGCGGAGGCATCGAATTCCTCGACGCCGGTGCTGCGCGGACCCAGTTGATCGTGCTCTGCGCGTCGTTTGCCGGTCTCGCGTTGATGGTCAGTATGTTCGTAGTTTCCAGCACGCTGTCGCTCTCGATCAACGCCAGACGCCGAGAGTTCGCTCTGCTGCGGGCAATCGGGGCCACCACGCGACAAGTCCACGTCATGATCGGACGTGAAGTGCTGCTCGTTGCTGCTGCGGCGGCAGCTCTCGGCGCGGTGCCCGGATACCTGCTCGCCCGATTCCTGGGTGCACAGTTTGCCGACGCCGGGGTCATGCCCACCGATTTCGCGTTGGCGTACAGCCCACTTCCGGCGATCGCGGCATTCCTGATCTGCGTACTCACTGCCCGCGCGGCAGCGGCGATCGCGGCACGACGACCGGCGAAGCTCGACCCAGTCGAAGCGCTTCGCGAATCCGAAAGCGGCCCGGCGAAACTGAGCCGCGGACGCATCGTCACCGGGCTGATCTTCGGTGCCGCCGGTCTCAGCGCGTGCATCCTCCCCGCTTTCCTGCCCGGCAGCGTGGCAGCCGCTGGAGCCGGTTCGAGTGCACTGTTGTTGATCTTCTCGGTCGCGCTGCTCGGCCCCTTGTTGGTGCGCGGCATCATCAAGGTGATCGGCGGTCCACTGCGCCGTAGTGGGTCGGCGTCCAAAGTTCTCGCTGCCGCCAACGCCGAATCCAATTCGAGACGGCTCTCGTCGGCGGTTGTTCCCTTGGCTCTCGCAATCGCACTGGGCTCGGTGCAGTTCTTCAGCCAGAGCACCGTCGCCGCCGAGGCGAGCAACCAGTCGATCAAGGGCGTCACCGCCGACCTGATCGTCGGCGCGCCGGCCGGCATCGCTCCCTCGCTCCTCGACTCGATCGCATCGGTGCCCGGAGTGAGTGCGGCAAACCCGGTGGTCCGCAGTCAAGTCCTGCCGGTACCCAGCGGTGAGGAAGGCGGCTCAGCCGACAGCGCGATCGCTGCCCAGGGCATCGACGCCGCCAGCGCCGACGCGACCCTCGATCTCGCGGTGACCGAGGGCGACCTGAGCGCTCTGACCGGCGATACCGTTGCCGTGAGCGAAGACGGCGCCTTCACACTCGGAGCCAAGGTAGGTCAGCGCGTCGACCTCTATCTAGGGGACGGCACACTGGTGCATCCGATAGTCGTCGCAAAATATGGTCGCGGCCTCGGATTCGGGGACGTGACCATGCCGATCGAGACTTTGCGTCAGCACTCCACCGACGCTCTGATCGACACCGTTCTGGTTGCTGCCGAACCCGGACGGTCGGCCGAAGTCCAGCAGTCGTTGCGCTCGTTCCCCTCGATCGCCGCGATGAACCAGGACCAGTTCGGGGCCGCGGGCGAAGATCAGCGTCGTATGCAGTCGTGGGTCAGCATCCTCGCCGTACTCGTCCTGCTCGGCTATCTCGCAGTCGCCGTCGTGAACACCCTGGTCGCCGCCACTGCCGAGCGTTCCCGCGAGTTCGCGCTCCTTCAACTGGTGGGCTCGCGGACGAGGCAGGTCCGAGCGATGATGCGCATCGAGTCGTTGATGGTGGTGGGAATCGCCGTCGTGGTCGGATCACTGATCGCCCTGCCGCCTCTGATGGGTATCGCCGTAGCGGTGTCCGGGCAGCCGATCCCGGCGATTTCACCGGCGATCTACGGTTCCATCGTCGCGGTGACCGCTGTTCTGGGATTTGTCTCCATCGCGATCCCGACGCGCGCCGCCCTACGCAAGAACCCGATGGACGGAGTGCGTAACCACTGAGTGGCACTACCGTCGTCATCTATGGATGCGGCGGCCTGGGACAAGAAGTACGAAGAAACCGAGCTCGTCTGGGGCGCTCCTCCCAACGAACTGCTGGTGGAATACGCGACGGCCCTCCCCCACGGCCAGGCACTCGACCTGGCGTGCGGCGAGGGCCGTAACGCGTTGTGGCTCGCGACCCGCGGTTGGGAGGTCACCGGCATCGACTACTCGGCCGTCGCGATCGAGAAAGCCCGCACGATCGCGGCCCGCTCGCCCCGATCGGTTCTCGACCGGCTCGACTACCGATGCGGCGACGTCACCGTCGCGGATTACGCCTCCAGGAACGGGCAGGGATACGACTTGGCCCTGCTTCTTTACCTTCATCTGCCCGCACCACAACGGACCCTGGTTGTGAACCGTGCCATAAATTCTCTGAAACCTGATGGAATCCTCATGATTTTGGGGCACGACCGAAGCAACATCGACTACGGCGTCGGCGGACCGAAAGATCCCGAAATCCTTTACACACCAGAAGAATTGATGCAGGAGTTCCAAGGAAGGCTCGAGTTCGAGATCGCCGGAAATCCGCACAGACACACCGAAACGGGAATCGCGGTCGACGCACTTGTCATCGGACGCAAATCCGGTGTTGGCAATGCAAAGAACGGCTAGTAACATGTATTAAGTTACCGACGAGTAATAAACTTCGGGCGGTACTAGGAGTGCTGGACCGCACCACCTCACTGGGAGAAGCAGAAGACATGGGCCATTACAAGAGCAACGTTCGGGACCTGGAGTTCAACCTCTTCGAGGTTCTCGGACTGGAGAAGCCACTGAGCGAAGGCGCTTGGGGCGACCTGGATGCCGACACTGTCCGCAACATGCTGGCAGAGGTCGCACGCCTGGCCGAGGGACCGCTTGGCGAATCTTTCGCCGACGCGGACCGCAACCCCCCTGTCTTCGATCCCGAGACGCACACCGTTGCACTTCCGGAATCCTTCAAGAAGTCGTTCAAGGCTCTGTGGGATGCCGAGTGGTACCGCATGGGACTGAGCGAAGAGGTCGGCGGCGTGCCGGTTCCCCGCTCCGTCGTGTGGGCCATCGGTGAGCTGATCCTGGGCGCACAGCCTGCAGCGCACATGTACCAGGCCGGACCCGCTTTCGCGGACGTGCTGTTCAACAACGGCACCGAAGAGCAGAAGAAGTGGGCCGCCACCATCGTCGAACGCGGATGGGGCGCCACGATGGTGCTCACCGAGCCCGACGCCGGCTCCGACGTCGGTGCCGGACGCACCAAGGCGATCAAGCAGGACGACGGCTCCTGGCACATCGAGGGCGTCAAGCGCTTCATCACCTCGGCCGACTCGGACGACCTGTTCGAGAACATCTTCCACCTCGTTCTCGCTCGCCCCGAAGGCGCCGGACCCGGCACCAAGGGCCTGAGCCTGTTCTTCGTCCCGAAGACGCACTTCAACTTCGAGACCGAAGAGTTCGGCGAGCGTAACGGCGTCTTCGTCACCAACGTCGAGCACAAGATGGGCCTGAAGGTCTCCGCCACGTGTGAGGTCACCTTCGGTGGCCACGGCATCCCCGCACAGGGCTGGCTGGTCGGCGAGGTCCACAACGGCATCGCCCAGATGTTCGACGTCATCGAGCACGCTCGAATGATGGTCGGCACCAAGGCAATCGCCACCCTCTCCACCGGTTACCTCAACGCTCTCGATTACGCCAAGCAGCGCGTTCAGGGTGCTGACCTGACCCAGATGACCAACAAGGCAGCGCCGCGCGTGACCATCACGCACCACCCCGACGTGCGTCGCAGCCTGGCAATGCAGAAGGCATACGCCGAAGGCCTGCGCGCGGTATACCTCTACACCGCAGCACACCAGGACGAGGTTGTCGCCCAGCTCGTCTCGGGCGCAGACAAGGACACCGCGTTCCGCGTCAACGACCTGCTGCTCCCGATCGTCAAGGGCGTCGGCTCCGAGCGTGCGTACCAGTACCTGACGGACAGCCTGCAGACCCTCGGTGGCTCCGGCTTCCTGCAGGACTACCCGATCGAGCAGTACATCCGCGATTCCAAGATCGACTCGCTGTACGAAGGCACCACGGCCATCCAGGCTCAGGACTTCTTCTTCCGCAAGATCGCTCGTGACCGCGGCGTCGCGCTCGCTCACGTTGCCGGACAGATCAAGACCTTCATCGACAGCGAAGCCGGCAACGGTCGCCTGAAGGCGGAGCGCGCACTGCTCGCCACCGCACTCGAAGACGTCCAGGCCATGGCTGCCACGCTCACCGGCTTCCTCATGGGAGCTCAGGAGCAGCCCACCGAGCTGTACAAGGTCGGCCTCGGCTCCGTCCGCTTCCTGATGTCCGTCGGCGACCTGCTCATCGGCTGGCAGCTCCTCCGCCAGTCCGAGATCGCTCTCGCAGCACTCGACAACGGCGCTTCCGACAAGGACAAGGGCTTCTACGAAGGCAAGGTCGCCATCGCGTCCTTCTTCACCAAGAACGTCCTGCCCGAGCTCACCGCTTCACGCGAGATCATCGCGAACACCGAGAACGACATCATGGAGATCGACGAAGCAGCATTCTGATTCGTTCCTGATTCATGAAAAGTGCCGGTCCCGAAAATGTTTCGGGACCGGCATTTTCATGCTCGGCAGTCAATGCAATCTGTGGTCATCTGCGCTCGACGGTCGGGCAACTGATCTGTGCGGACAGTACGGACGTCGTCGGTTGTTCGCCGGGCCGTGCCGCCGTTCCTACCAGGGAAAGCGCCACGCGCCTGCGGTCCGGAGAACTGACTATTTCGATGGAATTGTCGACACCGCCGCCGAAGGACACGAACTGTCCGCTCTGATCCGAGAACATCATCGTCGCCCCGGACTGACCTGGTTCCGGGTTTTCGTTCACGTAGACCTGCAACTGGAAATCACGCCCCGGATATTCGCCGCCGCCGTCGTACTCGTAGAAGGAACTGGTGTGCACCTCGTAGGCCCACTGGCGGTGACCGGCGGGCAGCGAATCCGCCCAGTTGTGCTCGAAACACGTGACGGATCCGGGCAGCGAGACATTGGCTGCGCCGCTCCACCCACCGGACAGGGTGATGGCTCCGTATGGCGCTGCTTCGGACTCGTGCCGATCGGAAGGCAAGGGCGGAACGGTCACGGGTCCGACATTGCGACCGGTGAACTCGAAAAGCCTCTCGCTCGACACGAACGGGGGCGACTCGCGCTCACCGGCACAGGAGACAACTGACAGGGCGGTCATGACCAGTAACGCGCACATACCGCGTCTACGAACCGGCACCTCGACACCCCCTGTCCGTTTCCAACAGAATACATACCGTTCGGTCTCCAAGTTACCGATCGTGTCCGACACATCCCATTCGTGGGACCGCTCACCCGCTACCGATGTGATTGGGTGAGCACGAACGTCCACTGAACCAGCACTCGGTTCTTTCGAAGGCCGAGTAGATCAACAGACAGGTGATCATCGTGGTCGCACCAGAGCACGCACAACTCGATTACGCCCCTGAACTGGCATTGACCGCCACGGACTTGGCGCTCGACGGCCCATGGGGGCCGGTGTTCGGACCCGTCAATCTCGAGATTCGTGCGGGCGGTGTGACCATCCTCGAAGGCTCGGCCGGTTCAGGACGTACGTCCTTACTTCTGACACTCAGCGGACGAATGAAAGCCAGTTCCGGATCACTGTCCGTCTTCGGTCGAACGCGTCCCCGAGAGATCTTCGAGATCGCCGGGGTCGCCGGGTTCGAGGACATCGACGAGCTTGCCGAGTCCGTCACCGTCCGAGATCTGATCACCGAACAAATTCGCTGGGATGCGCCCTGGTACAAGCTCATCGGACGTGCCGGAGACCGCGAACTCGAAGCGGTGTGCGCTCCCGTCTTCGGCGATCATCCGCTGCCTGCGCTCGGCCGGTACGTCAGCGATCTCGGGGAACTCGAGGCGACCCTGCTGCGTATCGCCGTCGCGAACACGAAGAAGCCGGCCCTGCTCGTCGTCGACGATCTCGAACAGGTGCGGCGCGACTCCGAACGCGCGTACCTCGTCGAGCGACTCGTCGAGATGGGGAGCTACCAGACCATCATCGCGTCGACCGTCAACCCGCTGCCCGACGGATCACCCATCGATGCCGTCGCCCTGCTCCAAGAAGTCACCAATCCCGACCAAGAAGGGGCGAGGTAACCGCGATGCTCGCTGGAATGTCTCTCGGAACCGAACTCAAGCGGTTCTCCCGCGGCGCGATGCCCAGGATCGCACTCGTCACCATCATCTTGATGCCACTGCTGTACGGCGCAATGTACCTGTGGGCCTTCTGGAATCCGTTCGGTGAGGTCAACAAGGTCCCCGTCGCACTGGTCAACACCGACCGCGGTGCAATGGTGCAGGGTCAAGAGCTCAAGGCGGGCGACGAAGTAAGCCAAGCACTTCTCGATTCCGGTGAGCTCGATCTCCACCTGGTCTCACAGCAGGAAGCCGAACAGGGAGTCTCGGACGGCACGTACTACTTCTCTCTCACTCTGCCCGAGAATTTCAGCGAGGCCGTGGCCTCCCCGACGACCAAGGACCCTCACAAAGCTCAGTTGCAGTTCACCTTCAACGACGTCAACAACTACCTCGGCACCATCATCGGCCAAAACGCCGCCCAGCAGGTCCTCAGTCAAGTCAGCGACAAGATCGGCGCGCAGTCCGTCGAGACGGTCCTGGTCGGATTGACCGACGCGGGTGCAGGTTTGAAGCAGGCCGCCGACGGAGCACTCCAGCTCTCGGCCGGAGTGAACACTGCCAACGCCGGAGCCGGCGAATTGGCGTCGGGCTCGAAAACTCTGGCAGACAACATGGTTACCGCACGTGACGGTGCAGCCACTCTTGCCGGCGGTACAGCGCAACTCTCGACCGGTATCAATACCGCCACGGACGGTGTCCTCGCACTGACCGACGGTTTGGGGCAACTCGATCTCGGAGCCGTCCAACTGGGCGACGGCGCAAGCCAACTCAGTGGTGGCGTCACCCAGGTCGTCGACCAACTGAGCGTCCTCGGGAACACACAAGCAGACGTCGCACAGCTGGTCGGGCAGGCGGTGGCCAGCCTTCGGCTGAACCCGGATCCTGTCAGCCAACAGATCGCCAATGCCCTCGCGCCTGCCCAGGACATGCTGCGCACTCAGGGTTTCGGTGAAGCGACCATGGGCCAACTAGGCGAACTCAAGAGCGGTGCACAACAACTCGCTTACCAACTCGACGATCCGTCGAGCACCTTCCGAGCCGGGCTGAATGCCGCGGCCAACGGCGGCGGTGAACTCCGCAACGGCCTGGTGCAGCTGCGTGACGGCGGTCAGCAAGTCAACGACGGCGCTCAAACCCTCAGCAGTGGACTGGTTCAACTCACCGACGGCAGCGTCCAACTCTCCGATGGTGCAGCCAAACTCGCCGACGGCACCGAGCAACTCCGTGCCGGGTCTGCCGAACTCGCGACCAAACTCACCGAGGGCGCCGGTCAGGTTCCCAGTTGGACCGATCAGCAGCGAACCGCAACCGCTCAAACCCTCTCCAGCCCGGTCGAACTACAGGAGACCTACGAGAACCGGGCAAGCACCTTCGGTACCGGTTTTGCTCCGTTCTTCCTGCCCCTCGCGCTGTTCGTGGGCGGCATCATCACCTGGATGCTGCTCAAGCCGCTCCAGAACCGGCCCATCGCAAACGGACTCGGCGCGCTGCGAGTGGTCCTCGCCTCTTACTGGCCGGCATTGCTCATCGGCATCTGCCAGGTGATCGTGATGTACCTGGTCGTGCACTTCGCCGTCGGCCTGCACCCCACACACGCCCTCGGCACCGTCGGATTCCTGATGCTCATCACTGCCACGTATATGGCGTTGATCCAGGCATTCAACGCCATCTTCGGAGTATCCGTCGGACGCGTCATCACCCTGGCGTTCCTGATGCTGCAACTGGTTTCGGCCGGCGGCATCTATCCCGTCGAAACCACCGCGAAACCGTTCCAGATCATCCACCCCTTCGACCCGATGACCTACGCGGTGAACGGGCTACGACAACTCACCGTCGGCGGTATCGACTCGAGACTGTGGGTCTCGATCGCCGTCCTCGGCGGCCTTCTCGTCGCCTCACTCGGGGCCAGTTCACTTGCTGCACGCCGAAATCGGCAATGGACCATGGACAGGCTGCATCCGCCGATCGAAGTCTAGGTCAGGGTCTCCGGCCAAGGCTCCACGGTCAGCGCAGGCCATTCCTTGCGCCACCGTGCCGCCTTGGCCTCGTAAACCTCTCTCGGTGCCAGCACCGGGTTGGGACGGACGATCATGTCGAAAAGATCGTCGTATCCATGCGGGGCATACACGTCCACAGTGCCGCCCGCAGACTTGGTGATCCCGAAACAGCAAGTTGTGGAAGCGAAGTGGTCGATAGCGTCGCGGCAACTGGTGAACGGAACGCCGGGAATCCCGAAATGCTGCTCGTACCACAGGTGCACGCGGGCTTCGTTGCGTACTTCGACATCGGCATCCACATCGGCGAACAGTTCTGCCGCCGAACGAATCACACGGTCCTCCGCGTCGTAGCTCAGATCGCCGGCGTCGAAATAGAAGAGGTCGTAGTCCTTGATTCCGGCGCCGAGGTCACGGCCGTCGATGTGATTCCAGACGGTTTGGAAGAGCCCACCCGCCGTCAGGTACCACTCCGACAATCCCAGCTTCGGCGCCCGATCCACGATCGTTGCAACCACTGGATTGGCCAGGGCGATCTCGAGAAATCGTTCACGCATGCTCTTCAGCCTCTCATATGACAAGTAAACTTGACATCATGTGACAAGTATTCTTTACTTTTCCTATGACTGGAAAGGCCGGCGACAACAACGTGCGGGAGCACCGACGCCTCGCCGGCCTCACCCAGGCGCAACTGGCCACGGCAGGTCAGGTGAGCAGACAGAGCATCGTCTCCGTCGAACGCGGCGACTACGCACCGAGTGTCTACCTGGCACTTCGCCTGGCACTGGCACTGGGGACCACCGTCGAAGCGCTCTTCCCCTTACCCGAATCGGCACTCACCGCAGAAATTCCAGAGGAGACGGCATGAGCACCATGATGAAGGCAATGCGGTTCGTCGGAGATCTGGACGACGACTTCTACAAGGACGAGCGTCAGCGCGACGTCTGGAACGAAGCCTCGGCGGTGGGATTGCAGAGTGTCTTCTGGGCAGTCTTCGTCAGCTCGGCGATTCTGCCCTGGGTCGCCGGCCGAACAGGGGCGTGGATCTCGCTCGCGCTGCTGATCGTCGCGCTGTTCGGCTCGGTGGTCACGATTGTCTATGCACTCCGGCGCGACGTCGATGTCTACGTGTTGTCCAACTACAACCGTCCCCGGGTCGTGATCAGCATCGCGCTGTACCTCGTCGCGGCAGTCGGCATCATGGCGCGCCTCAAATTCGATTCGTACGAAGAATCGTCCACCTGGGTCGGCGCTCTCGTCGGCGGAATCGTCGGTGGCGGCGTCGCAATCGCGGCAGTCAAGCTTCACCAGCAGCGCGCCAAGCGACGCGAAGCGGCCGAAGAACTTCTCTGAATTCCGGAAGTCTGCCCAGCACAACGGAATCCATAGAGTTGGTAAAATCGTGCCAGGTCAACCGATCGCGAGTAACGTCGAAACGGTGAGCACTCGCCTCGGATACCAGATGCCCAACTTCAGCTACGGCGGTCCGGTCAAGGACCTCTTCCCCACCGTCATAGTGCAGGCCCGCGAAGCCGAAGCCGCAGGCTTCGACACTGCATTCGTGATGGATCACTTCTACCAACTCCCCGGAATCGGAGCGCCGGACGCCCCGATGCTCGAGGCCTACTCCGCGCTCTCCGCGCTGGCGACGGCCACCGAAACCATCCAGTTGTCTGCACTGGTCACGGGAAACACCTACCGCAATCCGCCCATGCTCGCCAAGACCGTCACCACCCTCGACGTGGTGAGCGGCGGTCGGGCCATCCTGGGCATCGGCGCCGGTTGGTTCGAGCTCGAACACAATTCGTTCGGATACGAGTTCGGAACGTTCACCGAGCGCTTCCAGAAGCTCGACGAAGCACTGCAGATCATCGTGCCGATGCTCCGCGGTGAGCGCCCCACCTTCGACGGCAAGTGGTACCACGTCGAGGACGCCATCAACGAGCCGCGAGTCCGCGACGACCTGCCGATCCTGCTCGGCGGTGGCGGTGAGAAGAAGACGTTCGGCCTCGCCGCTCGCTTCGCGGATCACCTCAACATCATCTGCGACCCGTCGGAACTGCCGCGCAAGATGGAAGCACTTGCGGCACGCTGCGACGAAGCCGGTCGCGATCCCGCAACCCTCGAGACCAGCTTCCTCACGTTCATGATGATCGACGAGGACGGCGACAAGGCTCGCGCGCATCAGCGAACGTTTCTCGCGGAGCGTGGCCTCGACATCACCACGGCGCCGCAAGACGTGGTCGCCAAGGCCACCGAACGCCATTTCGTCGGCAGCCCGGACGACGTCGCCGAGCAGGTTCAGACGCGCATCCTCGACCACGGCATCGACGGCGTCGTGATCAACCTGATCACCAACGGCGAAGAGCCAGGCATCGTCGACCTTGCGGGCCGCACCCTCGGCCCACTCGTCGGCAAGTAGTTCCCTACTCGCACTTCACGATCGGCACCGGGTCGTACTTGACGGTCCGGGTGTTCGAGGAAATCTCGGCGCCACTCGCGTGGTCGGTGATCACGCGGGTGTCGCTGACCGTGAATCCGGGCGCACCGCTCGAAGCGACACAACCAGGCCCCTCCGGCAACGTCACGGTGTTCGGCGACGTCGGCGACGTGCGCGGGCCGGTCGTCGAAGCGACATCGACGGTTTTGGTTCCCCAGATCCGAACGGTGATGTTCGACGACGTCGCAATCGTCTCGATCATCACGCCGGTCTTCGCCGGATTACGGAACTGCAAGTCGATCGCACCATCGAAGATGGTCGCCTCACGCGCTTCGGGGTACCGCGAGATGTAGTAACTGTGCTCGGTGTGCGCGACGTCGTCCATGCCTGCGAAATACGTCGCGTTGTAGAGCGTCGTCGCGAGCTGGCTGATACCGCCGCCGACAGCCTTGTCCGGGCGACCATTGTTGATGATCCCCGACTCGACGTATCCCTGAGCCGCACCGCGCGGACCCGTGTACTCGTTGAGCGAGAACGTATCCCCTGGCTTGATCACGGCCCCGTCGATCTCCGATGCGGCCAGGCCGATATTCACACCAGACGCGTATTCGAAACCACCGGTGGTGAATTCGCCGATCACCTCGTTGATGCCGAGGGCATCCGCGGCTTCGGTGGTCAACGCCGGCGGGACGGGTCCGTACACGGCGGGTGTTGCCCGAGAAGCCGTGCTGCCCAGCAGAACCGGAAGTTCCTTGACCGTGTCCGGCCAGTTGATCAGATCACCGACAACACCCGGCACAACCGACGGCTTACCACCGGCGAAGGTGAACGACGCGTCCTTGGGTTGTACTTCAGTCGATACCAACTGCGGAGTCAGAATCTTGATCGCAGCATCCGTGTTGTACTGCGGAGTCAGCCCACCCGAGCCGTCAGGTGTGAAGGTCAGAACCTCACCGATCTGGTCGACGCCGAGCGTCGCAACCTTGCCGTCACGGCCGTTGACCACGACATCACCCGAGGCAGCCGGAATGGCAATCTCCTGCAGTGCGCGATCGACACCGGCCTGAGTGACCGTCACCGGCACCTCGTCGACCGGAAGATCGACGACGCCACCGTCAGACCACTCCGCGGCGAACGTTGCGCCCGCCTGCTGCGTTTCGAGAGCCTGGCCGGCGGCAGGTGAAACACCCGTCGCCTTCCCACTCTCGAACACGACTGCGCCTTCGACGGGCGCACGATCGCTGTTCGCCGCAAGTTGCGACATCGAGGCATCCAACGCACCCTGGTCGACCGTCGACACCACGGGCACCTCGCGGGAGCCGAAGAACGACGTGATGCGGGTGATCGGGTTGATCGGCTGAGCGTTCACGCCCGAGAGCGTCGCCGACCAGTCGACGTCCACACCCGCAGATGCGGGAACGATCTCGGAATCGACGCCGCCGGCATGTACCGCTACCGGTTCGACGAGCCGTGGGCCGAGTTCGGCGCGCAGCGTGGCCTCTGCGTCGGCAGGCGTGAGATCACCGATGTCCACCCCGGCGACCTGGGTGCCGCGTGGTGTCTTCCCCGACGACGTGAAGATGTCCACTCCGTAGGCAATCACTGCGACGGCAAAGATGGCGCCGACTGCTATCGCCGGTTTGACCCACTTACGGGAAGACTCCGGAGCGGGCGCTTCTGGCTGTTGTTGCGGTGCTGGTGGTGCAACTGCCTCTGGTTCGCGGACAACAGGCTCGTACTGCTGCTGGATGGGTTCGAATTGCTGGGTGTCGTACTGCTGCACGAACTCGGGGCGCGGCGGCTTCGGGGGAACCACCACTGCCGGGGGCTCGAACTGCTCTGTCTGCTCGTCGATGGCTTCTGTCGCCGGAGCCGAGTCGACTACTTCCGTCGGCGGTGCGTCCTCCGCTGGGACGACTGGGATGACGGTGGTGACCTCGTTTGCCGATTCGTCGATTGTCGGCTCGTCGATTGTGGGCTCGACGATTGTCGGCTCGTCTACTGCTTCGTCGACTGTCGCTTCTGTGGAATCGATTGCTTCTTCGTCGACAGGCCTTGGTGCTTCGGCTGGTTCTGGTTCTACTGATTCAGCCTCGACAACCGCCTCGGTGTCCTCAGGGGTCTTGGGTTCATCGACCGACTCGGTCTCTTCGACCGCCTGAGGTTCCTCGACCGACTCGAGTTCCTGTTCCGGGAGGGACGAGTCCTCGCTGTTCGTCTTCTCGACGGACGGACCCTCTTCGTCACTCACCTGTTGGCTCCTCGCTGCATCAACCGTCGCTGCGGCGCTCACCGACAACTCAATACAGGATATCCGGACATACGAGAGCCCCGCGCTGCTGCCAGGTCGGGGGTCAGGCAGCAACACGGGGCTGTCATGAATATCGGTAGCTATTCTGCAGCGTTACACGCCTGCGCGAAAAAGTTTGCAAAGAGTTCGGGGATCCGGCCACCCCTCGTGGCCGGATCCCCGATTACGCATCCCCTCGCCACGATCACTGCAGGTGAGCGCAGTTTTCACGCACGTGGGGAGATTGTGGAGCGCTTACCGCTCGATGATCGCCGTGACACCCTGGCCGCCGGCCGCACAGATCGAGATCAGGCCGCGGCCCGAGCCCTTCTCCGCGAGCATCTTTGCGAGGGAAGCCACAATACGTCCGCCGGTTGCCGCGAACGGGTGACCTGCAGCCAAGGACGATCCGTTGACATTGAGCTTGCTTCGGTCGATCGATCCCAACGCGCCGTCGAGGCCGAGGCGTTCCTTGCAGTACTCGTCGGACTCGAAGGCCTGCAGGGTTGCCAGAACCACCGAAGCGAAGGCTTCGTGGATCTCGTAGTAATCGAAGTCCTGCAAGGTCAGACCGTTGCGGGCCAGCAAACGCGGAATCGCGTACGTGGGAGCCATGAGCAACCCGTCTTTGCCGTGGACGTAGTCGACGGCAGCGGTTTCGGAATCGACGAGGTGCGCCAGAACCGGAAGGTTGCGCTCGGCTGCCCACTCGTCGGTGGAGAGGAGCACTGCAGAAGCGCCGTCGGTAAGCGGCGTCGAGTTGCCTGCCGTCATCGTCGCGTCGCCGAGCTTGGTACCGAAGACGGGCTTGAGCGTCGACAACTTCTCGACGGTCGAACCGGGACGGAGGTTGTCGTCGCGGGTCAGGCCGAGGAACGGGGTGACGAGGTCGTCGAAGAAGCCGCGGTCGTAGGCAGCCGCCATGTTCTTGTGGCTGGCAGCGGCAAGTTCGTCCTGATCCTCGCGCTTGATGCCGAATTCCTTGGCGGTGATCGCAGCGTGGTCACCCATCGACTTGCCGGTGCGAGGCTCGCCGTTGCGCGGAATTTCGAGGCCGAGCATGCCCGCACGGACGTTGCCGAGCAGCTTGATGCGGTCGCCCGTGGACTTCGCGCGATTGAGGGAGAGCAGGAACTCGCGCGCCTGATCGTTGACGCCGATCGGGGCGTCGGACGTGGTGTCCGTGCCGCCGCCGATGCCCGAATCGATGCGGCCGGCCGAAATGGCGTCGCCGACGGCGATGATCGACTGCAGTCCCGTGCCACACGCCTGCTGAAGGTCGTACGCCGACGTGTACGGGCTCAGCGCGCTGCCGAGAACGGACTCGCGAATGAGATTGAAATCACGGCTGTGCTTGAGCACCGCACCGCCGACGACCATGCCGAGCTTCTCGCCCTGCAGATTGAATCGGCTCACCAGACCGTCGAGCGTCGCGGTGAACATGTCCTGGTTGGACGCCTGTGCGTACGCCTTGTCCGAGCGTGCGAACGGAATGCGATTTCCGCCGACGATCGCAACCGGACGGCGCTGACCTGCGGACTTCGCAGCGGCTGCGGCCGGTGCGGTGCGCGGTGCGGCGGGCTTTGCGTTTGAACGGGCTTTGCTTGTCACTTGCGTCTCCAAGGATGGTGCGATTACCTGTTGAAGACTATTCTTACTCAGTATTATCTTACCGTAAAGTCAGATATTTCTAGATCGAAAAAGCGCAGGTCAAACGGGCGGTCTCTGCACTTATTGCGAGGTGCTCACAAGTGAGCATCGAACCGGAAACGACACTCGCCATGACCCGAAGGACGGGTAACGATTCGCCCATGACTTCATCAACTGAAATCAAGCAACATCTCGCTCACCTGAGAATGAGAAATCTCCAGCCGAACACCGCAATCCACCGCAAGGGTCAACTCGAAAGAGTCGAGGCTTGGCTAGGAAAGAACCTCATCGAAGCAACTCCCGATGACCTCTCACGCTGGCAGCGATCGCTCACTGTCAGCGCCAGCAGCGTCCAGACCTACACCTCCCATGTGCGAGCTTTCTTCCTCTGGGCGTACGAGTCAGAACTACTCGGACACGATCCGACCAGATGTCTCGTCATGCCGAAGATTAAGCGGCGCTCACCGCGCCCTATTCCGGAGGACGACCTACGCGTCGCATTGCTTGGGGCACTGCACAATCACACGATGTTCTGCTGGCTATTACTCGCGGGCTACTGCGGACTTCGAGCGGGTGAGATCGCATCTATTTGCAGGGGCGATCTCCGCATCGAGCCCACGGGCGGCGGCTTTCTGACCGTGAGAGGCAAGGGTGGACACGAACGGATCGTCCGAGTTCCACCAACTGTGGTGGAAGAGTTGCGTTCATTCCTGCACCAATCGGGGCCGATCTTCCGCCGACGGAACGGCCAACCGTACACACCGAACTACATCTCGCAGCTGGCCTCAGAGCACCTGAAAGGACTCGGCCTCTCATACACGCTTCATACGTTGCGTCATCGTTTCGCCACGGTGATGTGTGACCTCGGTGCGGATGTTCGCGACGTTCAACAGCTGCTCGGCCACAAGGATCTCGGGACTACAACCATGTATGTCGCGTACAGCGCACGCCGCTCGAGCGGTTCAGTCGACAAACTGAGCGAGGGCCTGTCCACATTTCGAAAACGACAGAAGTCAACACGACGAAAGAAACCGGACACTACGTAAGTCTGGTTTGATCCATGCATGCGCAAACGGATTTCGGTGGCACTCGTGGTCGGCTCACTTGTGCTCGCCGGCTGCACGACCTCCGTCCAGGGAACGCCCACCGCCAGCGGCACACAAGACGGTGAGATCTCGATCGACGACTACTTCTATGCCAGCACGCCTGCCGAGATGTGCCGGTGGCTGGTCTCCTACGTCGAGGCATTTGCGCCGCTCGTCGAGGACTTCGATCGACAGGCCGAGATCCGCGAGTTTTACGACTGGATGATCGAGAGTGACGATTGGTACGCACTCTCGAACGATGAGCGCGAACGAACTGTGCACGCCTTCGACCTCGCGGAGTCTGGTCGCTGCTAACCAGTTCTGATACGACAAGAAGCCCCAACTCATCAGGTTTGCTGATGAGTTGGGGCTTTGTCGTGCTCGGGGTCTAGATGTCTTTCAAGGTGAACTCGTCGATCGCCATCGAGTACTGCAACTGGTAGCTGGTGTTCGCGTTGTACGCGGACATCACGATCGCACCACCCCTCAGGTTCGATGATCCGACCGCCATCAGGTTTCCGGAGTCCAACCACGAACACGCGACGAGACCGTTGCGGTAGAGCGTGTATCCGTTGCTCACTGCCCGGAACTCGAACACATCACCCGAAGTGACAGCCGACCCGAGCGTGTTCGTGGCCCGCTGCGTAAACGTCGCACCGGACTTCGACGCGATCACCGCAGTGCTGCCGTACGCCTGGAAAGCGACCATCGTTCCCGAGTCCGCCGCACCTGTCGCCCGCAGATACCCGCCGAAGACGCAACCGCCGTTGGTGTTCAGCGTGCCGGTCGGAGCGGCGAGAGTGATCGACACCGACTGGTTGTTGCTCGTGAGCGCTTGTGCGTACGTCGGAGTGCACAGCGCCTGCTGGCCGAACGACAGGGAACCGGCCTGCATCTTCGTACTGCCCGAAATGACAGGCAGCGGTGAGTACACGCCCCAGTCCGAGCCGAGAGATGCCCGGTTGAAGAGGTCGGTGTACGACTCACCGTTCTTGACGACCGGCACATTCACCACTCCGGAACCTGTGACGATCGGTACCGACACGGCGGCGGGTACCGCAACAACAGGGACTCGGACGAGGCCGGAGCCCGCTGCGGGCGGAACCGTGATGCTCTGCCCTGCTGTCACCACAGGGACGGACACAGATCCCGAACCTGTCACGACCGGCACCACCGCAGCGCCACCGGCGCGGACGACCGGAATCAGCACCTCACCGACACCAGAGGCGGCCGTGATCTCGAGGTCCACGGGTACCTGCACGGTCGGTGCGTACACCTCGCCCTCGCCGGTCACCATCGGCACGTTCACGTCACTGTCGGTGAACTCACCGGCCAGTGGTGCACGTACGAGACCGGAGCCGGTGATGTGCGGCATGGCGATTCGAGCGCCACCTGAGACGACGGGAACCGCGACCGCTCCGGACCCTGCTGCCACGGGAACGCCGAGACGGGCGCCGGCGGAGACGGTGACGTCGAGTACTTCACCGTCGGCCGACCCGACAACCGGTATCGCCAGCCGTTGCCCCGCCGACACCGTCGGGGCTGTGACTGCGCCGGCACCGGTTGCGCGCCCGGCTTCGACGAACGCGGGCATCGTCCCGTCCCACACCAGGTGATCGACACCGTGCGCGTCGACCCAGCGGATCTGGACGATGATCTTCTCTTCGCCGTCCTCAGTGATCCACCGCACCGCCTGCACAGGGCGGCCGCCGTGCACGACGGCCACGATCAGCTCACCGTCAGAGAGGCAATCCCCGCCGCATCCCACAGCAACTGGAACGGGGCACTGGTCGCCGGAATATCCGTATCGAAAGTGATCACAGCGATCAGCGGCCGGGTCGCATCGGAGCCGGGCGTCGAGTCGTAGATGACAGCGTGACGGGCCGTGAACGTCGCACCGTTCCAGGACACATCGTCAGCGTCCAGCACGATCGTGTTCGTGCTCGCGTTGTACGTCAGCGTCACGCCCGTGAGCGTCGCGCCGCCGGCGGTGTATCCGGTACCGGTGATCTCGTTAGTCACCGACGACTTGTACTGGTGCGTATCCTGATTCGGTGTGTACGTGCTGTTGCACAGCATCACCTTCAGAGTGTCGGAGTCGATGTCGACTTCCTTGTTGAGCAACGACTTCAGAAACAGACCATAGTACTTACCTGAATGGGCCATGAGATTCTCCTAGAAGAGCAAGTAAAGGGATGCAGGAACTTTCGGATGCCCGGAGTAGTCAGCGAGTTCGACCGGTTCCATGCGGTCGATACCGCCGGCATTGCGAACAAAGCCGGGCGCACCCGGCGACGGGGTCGGCCAACCGGCATCGATAAGCGGCCACAGCCGAACTGATGTATCCGAGTCCGGAATGTCGATCTTGTAGCGGACTCCCCGCCACTGCACTTGTGTCGGTCCAGGATCGAGATCTGGGGTGGTCAGCACGCCGTCGACGGGTGTGACGTCCACGCGTTTGACGCTCACAGTCGCTGTGCCCGAGGCATTCTGGCGGATGGTCTCGATGTAGAAGGTCAGCGGGTCGGTCTCCGGACGTCCCGCCGGGTCGGTCAACGGTTCCATTATGACGGTCATGTCACACCTTCCTCGGTCATCGCTTGGTTCATTTGGTAGGCCTCCTCCTCGATTGCGGCCCAGCCCGCGACAATCTCCGCGCGCAGTACTTCTTCGCGAGTTGCACTCGCGCGCAATGCCGACGCGAGGGCGGCGACATCCCCGTCGGGAACGCCACTTTCGGCGATGACGAAGCGAGCGCGCTCCTCCCACTCGGCATCAGATCGGGTTTCGATCGGCGGTTGTCCGGCGAAGTAGTCGATCGGTGGATACGTGAACTCACCCGAGACGGCCACGGTGTCCTCCTAGCTCTCTTCGGTACTGATCTTGTTGACTGACAACCCGTTCCATTCACTACCGCCGTACACCCCGCGGCCGATCGCGGCATTGAGCCAGAGTTCGACGTAGTATCCGGCCGAGGGAATGGTGAACGGCATGTGCACTGCGCGGGTGTTCTCCTCACCGGTGTCGAATATCGAACTGCGCTGAAAGTGGATCAGTCCACCTGGACTGAACACCTTCGCTGTGATCGAAATCTTCTTCACACCAACGCCGTACGTGTCGAAGGATGCTTGTGCGTCCGCGACCCACAGGCCTTTCGAGCCGAGGAAGAACGAGCCGTTCGTCATGGTGACCCCGACAAGTGGGCCGATCTGATTGCTCATCGGGAACTTCACCGAGCCGAGTGAGAGCGACAGCCCGCCGTTCGCGTAGGCGTGGGCGTAGCCGATGACGCCTTCGAGCTTCTGAGTCCGCGATTGCAGGCCGGCGAGTTCCGCCTGCTGGGCTGCTTTGTCACCGAAGTGCTTCTCGGAACCCTCACCCCACCCACTCGCTTTGAGTTCGTCGGACTTCTGTTTCATCACGGCGGCCTGCGTCCGCTGCGCCATCCGCCTCGTCGAACCATCGTTGCCGGTGACAACGGTGGTGGGTGTGTTGAAATCGTGCCCTGGAGAGGTCATCAGCCTTCTCCACTGTCACTGAGCATGGCAGTCCTCCTATTCCCTTGGCGGCGGCGGATACTCGTCCGTCTCGGTCCGGCAGTGGCGAGCGTGATAGATGTCTTGCCTGTGGGATCGTTCTCGCCACGCGTTGCGGGAAGCAGTCATCCGGTCGTAGCGCTCTTCCATCGCATCGGCGCGCTCCCACGCTTCGCTCTCGCTTTCGCGGACGCGCGCCAACTCGGTGGCGACCGCCGAGTTCTGTGATTGCTCGCGAGACTGAGCGCCGAGCCGCCGTGCTTTGAGCGCTGCGAGGGCAGCTTGCAGAGTGGTCCCGCCACCGAAAGCCGTGACGAGTAACGCTATTTCCGTGGCGGTGAACCCGAACATCTACACGTCCTTTGGTGTCAGAGCTCCCGCTAGTCTGCGCAACTGCACATGTCTGGCGAAGAGATGCAGCGCGTACGCGGTGATGACCGCCGTTTGTGTCAGGCGGGAGAGTTCCCCGTCGAGGGTGATCTCCCACAGCGCAACGAGATACAGGCACAGCCCGGCGATCACCAGCAGGATCGCCGGGTGCTCGATCAGGTAGCGCTCGGTGATCGACGCGAACGTGCACACGGCACCACCGACGAGCAGGAAGATGCCCCACGCCGTCGACGTACCGCCGACGAGTACATCGGCGATGGTGCGCGGTGTCCACAGGATCGACGCGAATCCGGCGACCGTGACACCCGCGTACGCGCCTGTGCGCAGCGACCGCTCGACGATAGCTGCGAATACAGGGCGCGGCACGTCAGTCCTGGGAGCGGTGTCGGCCGACGTACTCTTCGATCTCGACAACCTGTTTCTCGGTGACGCCGTTCGGGGTGAGCTTCACACCCGCCACAGTGAGGGCGCTCACGAGCAGCAGGACACCGCTGGTCACTTCCGCCGGCAGATGCACACCGGCCGAGACAAGCAGCCACACCACGCCGACGAGAAAGCCCACTGCGGAGGTGACGGTGTTCGCGTACCGCTTGAACCACGGCTGCGCAGCGAGCTGCTCCCGCAGGAGGTTTCCGAGAAGGTCGATACCGGGGTTCGTCATCACTGCTGCGCTCCTCGTGCGATTGCTGCGTTAGCCCAGAACATGGCTTGTTCCAGGTTGGTCAGTGCGAGGGACTTCTCGCGGCCGGGTGGGACCTTCGCGTCCAGGTCGTGGGCGAGGGCTTTGCACGCTTCCCGAATGCTGCCGTGCTCGCCGCGTTTCTCCGCTGTGGTGGCGGGATGGAAGTCGAAACGGTTGTCGATGTCCGCGCTGGGGCGGGGATCGCTGTGGCTCATCGGTTGTCTCCTGTGATCTCGATTGCCCCTGACGGATGCCAGAGGAGGGAACCGTGCTCGAAGTCCTGACGACGGCCGCCGTCGTAGTCGTATTCGTCGGAGGTAGGCCAGCCGAGTTTCGTGGGCTTGCCGTCGACGCCGCGGACACCGCCTTCTTCGATCCAGCGCCGGCCGATGACGCCGTGGCAGACGAAACCAGGTGTGCCGTAACGGCGGGCGATGGTGCCGCCCTGGAAAGACTGCAGATCGCCTTCGTTCTCGTAGACGACGTGGAACCGTTGTGGGTAGCCGAGGAACTCGATCTCCCACCCGCGTGCAGCCCACACTTCGTAGACGAGCTTCGGGATCGGGACTGCGCCGGTGTCGGGGTGCCAGTAGATCGAACCGTTCTCGAAGTCCGCGTACCGTCCGACGCCGTCCTTGCACGGCTTCTCACCCTCGTGCAGGCGTTTGCCGAGCCAGTCGGAGAAGAACCGGACACGGTCGATCTGGTTCTCGATCACCGGTACATCGGGCTTGACGCCGTTCAACTCGGCGATCATGTTGGCGACGTCGGCGCGGAACTTGCCCATGTCCATTCCGCCCGGATCCCACTTGCCTTGGACCTTCGCCCACTCCTTGTGGCCGATCGTGTGGGACGACGGCTGCTCGATCTTCCGAAGGATCGCAGCGTTGATGCGCACGTACGCCCAATACTGTTCGGACGACCAGCCTTCGGTGCCGCTGTTCTCGGCCTCGACACCGATGGTGACCTGATTGGCGGCGTTCGTTCGGATTCCCGGCCAGGAACCTTCCCCTGCGTGGTAGGCGATACCGACACCACAGATCGTGGCCACGCCTTTGCGGGAGAGGTGAATCTGCGAGGCGAGCCCGAGGGTCGGATGCTTCGCGATCGCTCCCGGTCCGGGGTTCGATCCGACCGGTGCGCCGGTGTGATGGTCGATGATTCCCCAGATTTGGTAGAAGTCACCTTGCCCTCGATCGAGTGCGCCCGGATAGAGCGAAACACTCACTCCCGCATCTCGAATGACTTGCTCGAGAAATACGGGGTCACCTGTCCATGTCATGATTCCTCCGTCTCGTCCGCGTTGTCGGCGGACTCTTCCTGTTGGTTGAGTACGGCGAGCATCGACTGCATGTTCGAGAGCGACTCCTGGAGTTTGCTTTTCGCATCCTCACGCGCCGCTGCCTTCTCCTCCGGAGTCATCGTCGTGATGCGCGCCGCGTACTCGGGCATCGATGCGAGGACCTGATCCTTGAGATCGTCGAACTCACGCTGGGTCGCTTCGGCGTTCTCCACCCGGCGGGTGGCGGCGTCCTCAGTTTTGAGCCACTCACCCGGCGGGCCGTACATGCTGATCCCGCCCGGAGGTGGCACGAACTCGATCGTCTGCAATTCCGGATGATGCCGAAACCCGGCGTCGTACTGCTGCTTCGACCACTTCCTGAGGACCTCCGGCATGGTCACCAGGTAGGCGCCGTCCGCGAGTTTCATCGGCAACTTCGTGTACGACCAGAGCAGATGTTCTTCCGGGTCGTCGGGATCGCATTCCTGTTGGAGCGGAACACCACTCATCGTGATTGTTCTCCTATCGGTTAGACGAGGCTGACGCCGATGTTCTGCAGCGTCGCCATCGCTTTGGACATCAGCCGGGACGAGCGTTCGGCCTGAGTCATCAGGGCCTTGCCCGTGCCGGCGGTGATCTCGTAGTCATGCGGTGCGTCCTGCTCGGCATCCCAGGCGAGGTTCATTTCCTCGATCTGGTTGACGAACAACGGATCTGTGGTGATCGAGTCGGTCATCCCTTCGATGGAATGCGCGACGCGGTCGCCGGTGAGCATGTGCAATCCGGGGTAGTACGGAGCACCGGCGGACATGCGCATCTTCGAGGCCGACTCGTCGGCAGTGGCGAGCATGCCTGTGCGGATCGCCATCACCGCCGAGATGGTCCAGGCGTTGTTCGCACCGGACTGGTACATCTCCATCAGGTGCACCCAACCGAGGTTGATCGCACGCGCACCGGACTTGAAGTTGTTCCACGCCAGTACCGTTCCGCGCAGCAGCGGCATGATCACCGTCGCCGCCATATCACCGGCGGAGGAGAATCCGCCGAGGAAGAAGTACCCGATCATGTTGCCGGCCGCTTGGATCGCCAACTCGATCGCACTGTCCGCGAACTCGTTCTGCCCGCCGACCACGATCTGCACCGGACCGGCCGGACCCCATGAGAGATCCGAGGCTTCGATGTTCGACCATTCGCTGTCCCGAAGGACTATCCAGGGATGACTAGGAACCACCCCGAACCATTTCTTGAGGTAGTACTCCGGAGGGGTGAGGGTCTGATCGTCGGAGACGAACACGTCCACGGTCTCGATGAACCCGGAAGCGAACTGCGCAATGGAGCGCTTGAAACCGTCGAGGACCGTGCCGGTGGTTCCGGTGCCGGTGTCCTCGTAGTAGCCCGACCGGTCGACGAGGGAAAGCTCGAGGACACCGTTGCGCGGATTGTCGACACCGGCAACGCTCGAGGTCTCACCGTCGACGGTGAAGATTCGCCGGTACCGGAGCACGACCTGCGCGTCATCGATGGCGTCTTCGATGACCTTGTCGATCGGGTCCATCCGCGCCGCCAACAGAGTGGGCAGCGACGGATCGTTGAAGAACGTCGGCGCGGCGATGATCACCTGCCAGGTGTTCATGTTGTGCGCTTCGGTCCACTGACTGAAGTCGAACGGATCGTCGGGAAGGTTCCACCAATTGCCCTGGAATCTCCACAGATTGAGCCAAATCGTCATCGATGCAGCCCAGATAGTCGGGCCGAGAAGGGTGAACACACGCGGGAACTGGAACAACCCCAGCGGAAGTGCCGGGTTCGGCGGCGCGAGAAGGTACGACAGGAACTGCAAGTCGTCCACGAACGTCGCTTCCAGGAAACGGATTCCGTCTTTGTCTTTGCTGAACCGCCAATGCTTGAGCAGACCCGACCACCGGATCCGGCCGCCCATATGGTCGACCGAGATGACGACGTTCTTCTTCGCGGCCGGGTTGTTCGGGATGGTCATCAGCCAGCGGGCGAGGAAGTGATCACCTCGCAGCTTGAGCGTTCCGGTGCCGGCGCGGTTCTTCTTGAACGGGAACTTCCCCGAACTCGAGTCTGCGGCGATCCCGCGCAAGAGGAGTCCCTGCGCGGGATCTGTCGGGTTCGCCCACAGACGGACCAGCGGTGGCGTGCGGGCCATCGCTCGGTGCGCCTCACGGATCAGTTGACCCTCGTCCCAGGTCTGCTCGCACAACTCGTCGAACTCGGCGTCGCTGAGCATCGTGGTCATCGCTTCACCCCCGAGGGCCGAGAGAAGTTACGAGGCATCCGCAGCTGCACGCCCGAGACCCCGGCCACACCGCCCGTCACCGAGACAGGCAGCATGATCGGGTTGTCCTCACTGGCGGTGTGCGCGGGCACTGGGAACAGGAACCCCTTACCCGCCTGACGGGGCCACACAGGGGTTTCCTCGGTCGAGATCAACTGCTCCTCACTTTGGGACGTATCGACCGTGAGGTTGCCGTCCGTGGCCACCAACGGTTCCAGCGGCACCACACGCGCCGCCGCGACGTCACCGAGGAACGAGAAGTCCGGCAACGTGTACTTGCCGGGGTAGGTGCACACCCACTTGAGCCAGATCGGGACGTCGCACGGATTCCACACCGGGACGAACCCGCTCCCGGAAGTGCCGGTCATCAGACGCCAACGGCGCACGATGTCCGGCATCGTCCAGTACGCGAACTCCGCCGCCAACGACACGGTCAACATCGACTGACCCCAGATGTGCGGATCCTTGTTGCCGATCGCAGACTGCGCCGGTTCGGACAGCAGCCGCACCATCAGGGTGCGGGCACCGTCCGCAGTGGTGCGAACCCACCGGCTCTGTCGGTCGTACTCGAACGCCATCCGAAACCGCGAATCCCGATCGTGCCATTCGAGCGGATCGTCACCCTCGATGTTGAACGCCGCCACCGGATCGCGGCGCAGGACTTTCGATCCCTGGTAGTGCTCACCTTGGGCCGATTTGATCCACATCGTCTTCACCGGGGCATCGACCAGCTTCGTCGGCCCCGGTGCCAACGTCACACCCTGCTCGCCGGTGGTGACGTTCCAATAGCTGCCGTCGGCACCGTGGATCTCGTCGGTCTGGAATTCGGACATTTACACTCCCCACCGTGCTAGTTCTGCGAACCCGTCGATCGCGGCGCGTCTTTCGCGTTCGGCGAAGTACGAGGCGAGATCGGCGGTGATGATGTCGCCGGTGTGATTGGTGGACCGGTCGATACTCTGACCACCCAAACCGGCACCGGCCGCGACGACCGGACGCTGCGGGACGACACCGGCAGACCACCGGGCACTGTCGGATATCGCATCCATGACGGGCTGCCCGGAGTTGATCGCTTCGAGCAGAGGCAGATTCGCCCGAGTCGACATCGCATTGACGATGAACTCCTCGTCCGAGATCGCGATCAGATTTGCATCCTCACGCGGGCCACCACGTCCCCGGTACTGGCCACCGTCCTTGTACCCGTTGACCTTCGGCCAGATATTCGACGCGCCGCCGTACTCGTCATCGACATAGTTGAATGCCGCCGCGATGTTCGGTGCCGGGTCCGCCTGACCACCCGGATACCGGGCATCCATATACGAATCGAACGTCGGCTTGATCACCTGAATCAAACCAATGGACGGTGTCCCGTTCTGCGCGTTGATGTCCCAGTTGTTGATCGCATTCGGATCGCCGCCCGATTCGATCTGGATCTGCTGAACCGTGATCCCGGCCAACGAGGGAGAGCGCCCCGTCCCGAGCAGCACCGCCTCGACGGTCGAGCGCCACTGCTCCGCACCGCCCGCCGGGTCGTACACGTGGTTCAACCCGGCGTCCGCCGACGTACCACCGGCACCGGCACCCCAATTCGAGTTGACCATCCAATCCGCGCCGTCGACGGTGACCTGCGGCGCCGTGTAGACACCCGGCCCACTGCCCGCGTACTGCCCGGGGTCCTTCGGTTTCGTCGCCTCCAACGTGTCGTTGTACGCCTTGTTATAGACGTTCGACTCCGACAGGATCGAATTCTCCAACCCGAAGATCCCGAGAAACCAATTCGCGCCCAGCTCACCAGCTTTACGCCCGTACGCCTGAACACTGATCTTCTCGAGATCAGCATCCGAGGGACCGTCACCGTAAGAGTCGGCACGATCCCACGCGTCGCCGTAGTTGGCGCCGAGCATCCCCGCGCCGTACGCATCACCAGGATTGCCGGCGCTGTACGGCGACGCTCCCGAATAGTTCGGGCTGGCATTGATCACCCGATTCGACTCACCGCCACCAGAGACGCCCGCACCGCTACCACCGGGCGCGCCGACCGGAGCCGAGACCGCCCAGTGCACGTGATTGCGATGCCCAGCCATCGTTCCCGCGCCGTACAACCCGACGCCGTCACCGACGTACTCGGAGTTCTTGATGTTGCGATCGAACGGCGAGTGGATCAGCTCGAGCGTCTGCCCGAGGTAGTTGTCGGCGATGAACTGCGCCAGGCCCTGCATCTCGGGGCTGCCCTCGTCGCCTCCGTTGGAGAAGTCGGCGGCGTGACCGGAGCCGTGATGGCCGGGGTCTCCGGAACGCATGCCGGAGAACGCGCGCCCGTTCTGCAGCAGCGACGGGAACTTCGCCCCGACCACGGCTTCCATCGAGCCGATGATGCTGCCCGAGGACGCCGACGCCGGAACCGGTGTACCGGCCGGTGATGCCGCGCCACGCGAGGCACCCGAGGTCGTGGTCGGAGTCGCCGTCGACGCGGCCGTCTCCGCCGCTGTCGGGGCCTTCTGCGCCTGCACGATCGGCGTCGGAGCTGCCGCGCCGCCAGGCTTCTTCCGGCCGGTGGTGCCTCCGTCCTTGAACGCCGGCAACTCGTCGTTGTTGATCGCCTCGATCAGATCGAAGTGCTTCGCCGTCGAGACCGCGTTGACGATGTACTCCTCGTCCGAGATCGCCACGACATTCGCATCGTCCCGAGGGCCACCGTAACCACGGAAGAGCCCGCCATCAGCGCGCCGCTGAATCCGCATACGCTCCGGAGACTTCGCACCATCGGCCGATTCAGCAACCGCATTACCGTCGATGACAGTGGGCCCTTGCACGACACGGTTGCCCCAGCTGACCATCGACTCACCAAGACTGCGGACGCCGTCTTTTCCTGGGAACCAAATATCCGCATCACCAATGGATTTGATGATCCCGCCGACTTGACCGACGGCCCTACCGATCGTCCGGATAATCCCGTCCCAGACCCGACCAACGGTCTCGGCCATACCCTCGAAGAATCCGCCGATCGCACCGACCGGCCCTTCCAGCCCGTTGAGCGCACCTGTGATCAGCGGAACCGCATACGTCGCGATCTCCGCAAAGATCCCGACGACGTTGGTGAAGATCGGCAGAATCGTCGACGCCGCACCCACCACGATCGGAATGACTTCGATCGCCAACTCCACCAGTTCCGGAAGCAGCGGAGCGATGGTGATCACCAGATCCGACATCGTCTGCACCAGCTCGGGCAGGTACGGCCCGAGTTCGTCGAGTGCCGTCACCAGCGCGTCACCGAGAATCATCGCCGCGTCAGCGAAGATCGGCGTCAGTTTCTCCATGTGATTCGCGAGAATCGGAATGATCGGCGTCAGGTTGTCCGCGATCTGCTGGATAACCGGTGTCATCGCGACCATAAGCGAGGAGAAGTTCGTCGCCATTCCCGTCAGGATGACGGCGGCCATCTCCGCCAGCGGTTCGATGAGCGGCGCGACCGCGACGAGGAAGTCCGCAAATGCTTGCGTGACAGCGACAATCGTGGGCCGGAATGCCTCGAAGTCGTTGACGAGCACGTCACCGATCACCTGCGCCATGACCGTCAGCGCCGGTGTCATCTCCGAGATGGTCTGACCCCAGATGGTGAACAGGTCACCGAAAATCGGACCTGCTACCGCACCGAGTTCGACGAACATCGTCGTCAGCGGACCCATCCACTGACCGATGCCCGAAAGCATGTCCCCGAACCCTGAAATCGCTTCCGTCAGAACACCGGAGTCGTTCAGCTCGACGAACGCGTCACCGATCATCCCGAGGACGTCACCGACACCCTGCCCGAGTGCCGACATCGCGGGAGCCGCAGCATCACCGAACGCGAGGAACCCCTGCACGGTCGATTCGATACCGGGCGTCATCGCGGTGAAGAACTGCGGGATCGACGTCAGCAGCGTCGTCAGTTGCTCACCAGCCGGGCCGGTGAGGACATCGGAGATCGTGGTGACAATCCCGCCGATCGAGCGCGCGATCTCCGTCATCGCCGGAGTGATCTTCGGCAAAACAGTATTCGCGAGATTCGAGACCGAATCACCGATACCTTCGAACAGACCTTGCTGCACGGACTGCTGGAAAACGTTCCACGCGCCGCCCTCTTCGGCGAGAGCACGCATTCTCCGCACGAAGTCCGCGGCCGCCGGCGACAGCTTCGCCAACGCCTGCTCGTACTTGTCGGCCGCCGAGGACGCCTTGGTCATCGACTCTTCGGTGGCCTCCTGCGCCAGACGGACCTGCTGCTGCGCATCGGTGACACGGCGCTCGGCGTCGTACACCCGGTCCTTCGCCGCGACAACCTGATTCGAACCCTCGATACCGACGCGGTTCGCGTCGTCCGCCTTACCGGCGAGGTCCTGGTTACGTTCCTGGACCTCTAGCAGACGCTGCTCCGCCTCCGCGACCCGCTGAACCGCGACGTCCTGATCGAGCCTGTCGGTGCCGGGCTTCAGGTTGCGGGCATCACGGCGCGCCTTCGCGAGCGCCAACACCGCGCCCTGCTCCGCGATCGCACCACCGCGCAGAGTGATGTTCAGATCTTCGAGCTGCTCCTGCTCGTCCTTGCGTGCACGGACGACGTCCTCACGGGCTTGAGCCTCGTCCTTGACGGCGTCCTCGAGGTTGCGCTGCGCCATCCCCAGCGACCGCAGAGCGGACTCCTGAGCCTTCGCAGAAGCCTCGACGTCCTCCCCGGCGGAATCCGCTGCCGCACCAGCAGCGGTGAAGGCCTCTCCGACACCGGACAGGCCCGTGAGCAAGCCTCCGAGTGCGGGGCCGGCAACAGTACCGAGTGCCGCGATACCGACACCGATCGAGC
The DNA here is from genome assembly GCF_046097995.1 of Rhodococcus sp. 5A-K4. NCBI lineage: Bacteria > Bacillati > Actinomycetota > Actinomycetes > Mycobacteriales > Nocardiaceae > Rhodococcus > Rhodococcus sp. 5A-K4. The sequence continues at coordinate 38,656 of NZ_JBJURM010000019.1, read as the reverse complement.
CGACAGCACCGATCACCAGCGGAGCCAACGTCACGATGGCGCCGAGGATCAGCGCCATGCTCGTCAAACCGCCAGTGGCCGAGGAACTTGCCCCGCCGAGACCCGAGATGGAACCACCGAGACCGCCGCCGAGACTTCCACCCAAGCTGCCGAGCTGGTTGAGCGTGTCCCGGTCGACGTTGACGTCGATCGTCATCGAGCGGTTGCGGGTGAGCGCCGCGAGCTCGATCGACGCGAGCAGAGAATTGATCTCGACATCGACCTGCACGGTCGGTGTCATCAGGTCCAGGCGCGCCTGAAGGTCCTGTGCGAACCCGGTCAGATCTGCCTCGACGTCGACGGCCACGGACGCACTGATCTGTCCGAGGCGGGTGTCGAGTTCCTGCGCGAATCCGGTCAGGTCGGGATGCACGTCGACGTAGAAGTCCGCGTCGATTGCACCCAGACGAGTGTCGACCTCGCGCGCGAAGCCCGTCATGTCCGGCAGCACGTCGACATAGAACTCGGCATCGATGGCGTCGAGCCTGTTGTTGACTTCGGCCGCGAACCCAGTCATGTCCGGGAGGACGTCGACGAAGAAACTGACGTCCTCCGACTCGACCTTGGCCCTGACGTCACGGTGGAAGTTGTGCAGATTCGATCCGATGTCGATCGATGCCGAACCGGCCGAATAGTTGGTCATCGTCGCCTCCACACGTGAGCGTCAGGGTTTTCAGTTATTGGTGTTGGTGCGGAAGAGCTTTCGCGAGCGTGCGCGCCATTCCGTTGCCGCGACCGGCTTCGATCACCCGATCGAGGGCAGTGCGCGGAGGGTCGATGAACTTCGGATCCTTGGCACCCACCAACGCCGCCAGCAGCGCGATCAGATGGTTCAATCCGCGAGCGAGCAGTGCCATCTCGGGAGTGAAGCCCTGCAACGGGATTCCGGCTTTGCCCGCCTTGGCCGGTTGCGCGAGTTCCGGATGCAACCGCAGCAACACGGCAGCGTGTTCGTCGTCGTCCTGGAGCGCTGCCTTGTACTTGCTGCCCATCGGCAGTTCGTCTTTCAGTTCCCAGAACGTGCGCCAGTCACGCTCACCTCGAAACCAGTCGTCGAGATCGAGGGTGAGGTGAGCGTGAAAGTCGTAGCGCAGCTGCGCCCCGTAGTTCTCGACTAGAGCTAGGAGCGCTTCGAACCCCCCGGCACATTCGCCGCTCCCTTACCGAAGAGCTGATCCCAGACATCCTGGAACAGAACCCGATACACCTCGATCGGCATCTGCCCGATCACAGCCCACAGGCGATCGAACTCCTTACGGCCGTGCGCGTCGAAGTTCGGATCGTCCTCGTCGAGAGCGCCGGCCATCAAGATGGTCAGCTTGTCCTTGTCGAAGATGACCCGGTTCATCGCGTCCATACGCTCCGGATTCGCCGGCGCGATCACGATCGGCGGATCGAAACCTTCCTCTGCGCCGAAGATGACAGGCGGGCGGGCCTTGAGTGCTGCGCGCTGCTGGTACTCGGCGAACTTGCCGCCGAACGCCGCGGGCGCTGGTGTGGCATCGAGCGAGTCGACCAGTGGCGGAGCAGTGAATGTGTTCTCGGACATGATTGTTTTCCTTCCCAGCGTCCCAGCCGGATACGAAAAGGCTGGCCGCACGGTGGCTGGGACATCACCGTGCGGCCAGGCGTGGGAGACGACCAGGGGCCGTCAGTGGGTCAGGCGCTGACGACGATCGACAGGGCCTTCGTTGCGGTAGCAGCCGCGGCGTCGGTGACCTTGACGGTCACGTTCGACGTACCGGCCGCGCTCGGCGTTCCGGAGATGACACCGGTCGACGCGTTGAGATTCAGTCCGGCCGGCAGCGTCCCGGTCTGCAGCGACCACGTCTTCGCGCCATTACCACCGGACGCAGTCAGCGTCTGCGAATACGACGCGCCGACCGTGCCACCGGGCAGGGTGACCGTCGAGATCGCCAGCGTTGTGCCGGCAGGTGCACCGAATCCAGCCGCCTCGACCAGGTTCGCCCAGCCGAGACCACAGAAGCCCTGCGCCGACGCCGTGCCACCGGACACGAGGCTGGTGAGGAAGTTGCGGTCCTTGTACCAGGTCAGAGTCGGGTGGTACGTGATCGACCCGTCGTCGTTGGACGACTGGTTGTCGACCTTGGTCACCGACACCTTCGGCAACAGCCAGTACGGGTAGATCTCCGCGCCTTCCGCGCCATCAGTGCCGAGCACGATCGCGTGGTAGAACCGGATCGTCGGACGCCCCGGAGCGGGAAGCACGATACCGCCGTGCTCGGACGGTTCGATGTCCGAGTAGTCAGCCTGCCAGAACAGCTCCAGCGCCTGACGATTCGACTCCTGCATCACGAAATCCGTGGTGCCGGTGCGCTTGTTCATGATCTTCTTCGTCGGCTCCGACTCACCGTAGGACTCGATGTCCGTCGACGAGGTCTCGTGACCGAAGTTCACACCCGACTTCTTCTCCGTCAAACCCACAGAGCGCCAGTGCTCAGGCAGCGTGATGAGGTCACCTGTCGCCGGATCCTCGAGCGTTTCGAGCATCGGATTCGAATACGGCGTGAGGACGATCGCGAGATCGAGCGCGGAAATGATCAGGTCGTTGTTGGCATCTTTGAACGAGGAGATGGACATGGTGCTCCTATCGGAGTGAAAGAGGGAACCGAAGTTCTCGGGCATGAAAAAAGCCACCCGGTCATCGGATGGCTTCAGGGTGGTGCGGCGCAGTCAGCGAGTGCGCGGCATCGGGGCGATCGTGACGAACGTCAACTCGACGGTCCGTGGATCGACACCCAACTGCGGAATCATCGACAGCTCACCGGTTTCGGTGATCGAGTGAATCAGTACCCCGTCGATGGTGACGCCGTTGTTGGCGACCTGGACGGCTTTGCGGATCTGACCCATCACCTGCCACGACGTGCTGCGCTTGGTCGAGGTGACTGCGACGACGATCGGAGCGAGATCCAGGCGGCCGTCAGGAGCGCCGCCGCCGGCGCGGGCGATCTCGATGAACACCTCACCGGCCGTCAGCCTTTCGTTGAACTCGTCCGGATTCGGGCGCTGCGTCAACGCTGTGCCGAACCGTGCGAAGTACGTACACATCAGGTCTTCGAGATCGGGCCAGTCCGGAAGATCGTCGATCGACGGAAAGTCGTTGACACTCATACGTTCCGCAATTCTGCGAGCACCGCAGGCAGATCGTGCGCGCCTGCCACTATCCGCTCGTCGCCGTTGTCGGTACCGAACTCGTGACTCGCGCCGTACTCGACGCGCTGATTGCCGACTGTCAACCGGCCGACCCAGCGGTCGCCCTTGGCCATGTTGTTGAGCGGACCGCCGAGGAACGTCGACACCCGGGTATCTCGGGCGAGCATCCCGGTACGACGAGCGACGCGGCCGCGGTAGAGCGCTTCCGCCATCTCAGCCCGCTCACGCACCAGCGAGCGCATCTGTCTGCCCTTGAGCAACTCGCCGATCCCCGCATGGTTGGGCTGATAGTTCCTGATTGCCATGTCATTTCACCCCCTTGAGCCGAACGATCACACCTGGCTCCCAGCTACCCATCCGCCACGGCGCAGGATCGCCGTCAACGGTGAACTTCGCCGCAACACCCGGCAACTTCACCTTTGCGCCGTTGACGATCTCGGTACCTTCCGGACAGATCAGGATCACCTTCGTGAGCACGTTCTGCCCGCGAGCGCCGGCAGTACCGCGCACCGGAGTGTCCATCGTGGCGTCCCAGTCGATCAGAACATCCTCGACCTCATACGAGGTCGCCGGCGCATCGGTGTCACCGTGCCGGTCGACGACCACGGAATCCACCGGCGGGAACACCTCGATGGTCTCGCCCTCACCCGGCATCATCGAGAGCCGCCCGAGTAGTGATCGCCGTACGCGTTGAACGGATCATCCTCCGCGTACACCGGGAACGGATCGGACGAACCGTCGACCGGAACGAACCCAGTCGGGAACCCGTACCCGCCCTTCGTCGTTGCCTGCGTCCACAACCCCGACGATCGACTGGCCTTGCGGCGAGCACGAGCGAGGATGTCGAGTTCGGCTTTCGTGAACGTTCCTGTCGCGAAAGCGGAATCGTGCACCCGATGGTTGAACACCCCGGCAGCGCGCGAGACGTACATGTTCGGGTTGTTGTACGCCCGCATCGACGCCGAGAGCACCACGGCCACGACGTCGGCACCGGCAGATGCTGCGTCCGGCCACGCTCTGCCCTCGCTGCGAGCGAGGGCAGAGACGTCGTCGAGAACAGCAGCCGCGCGGGCCTCGTCCTTGGTGGAGAACGAGGACTTCCCCAACCGGACCTTGAGCTGATCGGTGGTGGCCAGCCGTGCGGGCCCGGTCGGTTCAGTCATCGCCTACTCCTTCGATCAGGGCGCTGCGGTGACGGTGATCGCCGTCGTCGCCGTCTTGTTCTGGTACTTCGCGGTGATCGTCGCCGAGCCCACTGCAACGCCGGTGACCTTGCCTGTGGTCGACACGGTCGCCTTCGTCGGATCGGAGCTGGTGTACGTCGCACCCTTCGGGGTGACCGCGTCGCCGCCGTCGTCCTTGACGGTGATCTGAGTGTTGCCTCCGACGACCACCGACGCGGTGGTCGGCACGACGGTGATGGATGCAGTACCGAGCTGCAGCCGAACCCCGCGCAGGAACCGCCCGTCGGGCTCCACGACGTGGCCGTAGCCGACGTACGCATCCACCAGCGATCGGTCCGTGGTGGACGTGAAGTCGTAATCCCGGAGCCAGCGCATCGCGAGCCCGTTGAAGGCCTGCGACTTTCCGAAGCTCGCACCGTCCGGGACGGCCGGCGCACGAGTGACCATCGTGTACGCCGTCTTGTGGAAGACGTAACCCTCGTCGTCGTCGAGGGCGTTGGAGACCACGATGGTGAATCCTGCGATGCGACCGACAATCGCCTCGCGCAGAGCCGAATCCGAGCCAGCCTGATCGGCATGCTTGAAGTTCGGGTCCTTGAGGATCGCGGCTTCGATGCCCGACCCGACAAGTGCGGTCCGCTCACCGAACGGAACGTTCTCATCGTTGAGCGCCTTACGTGCATCGACGAAACTGTCGAACACGTTGGAGCGGTCGATGATGACCGTCGCCTGGTACGGCGCGTCTCGCATTTCCTCGACCAGGCCGATTTCGAGGCCTTCCGCGACGCCGCGCACCTGCGGCGCGAGGATCTGCTTGCCGAAGTCCTTGATGTCGAGGCTGAGCTGCTCGTCGGTGACCGGTACAGCGTTGTAGACGTCGTCGGTGAGGGTGACGTCGACCTTGGTCTCCTTCAGGGTGTCCATCTGGATGTTGCGAGCCGCACCCTCGGCGCGCAGCGCACGAGTGCGCGATCCGAGGCGACCCGGCACCCGCAGGCTGATCGTGTCGTCAGCAGCTCCGGCGAAGTCCCCGAAACCATTCAGCCACACCAAGTTCGGGATGACGATCTCGCGCTGGAGAAGCCCGAGCGCGGTGTTGATGATGACGTTCGGCTTGATGAACTCATGTTCGTTTTCGTTCGGCATGGTTCCTCCTCATGGTTGTTGGGGTTGACCACGTCGGCTGCCATGCCGCAGCGAGTGGTTGATCAGTATCGAGGGATCGAGGCCGCCAACTTGACGGGATCGGTCTCCTCGGGTTCTGCGTCCGGAGCGCCGCCGCCACGCAGATTCTCCCGAGGCTTGCCCGGAATGCGTGGCTTGCCAGCGCTTTCCGACGGCGTGTAATCCTCGAGATACTCGTCGGCGTCCGCTTCGAGTTCTTCTTTGGTTGCACCTTTGAGCCGCCCGGCGTGCTTGAGAGGAATGCCCTTGGCCTCGGCAACCGACCGTTGCAGATCCTTGAGTTCGAGCTGCTCGGCACGCTTCTCGGCCGCGACGCGAAGATCACGTTCCTTCTCCGTCTCGGACTTCTCGCCGTCCCTGATCTTCTGCAACTCGTCGTGACTGGCTTTGTACGTATCGTGATTGGCGTACTGCGCCCGCTCACGTGTCAGCCGCGCACCGAGTGCTTTGTCGAATTCGGCTTGAGTGGTGATCGGAGTGAACGGCTTTCCGCCGTCACCACCGTCTCCACCGTCACCGCCATCTCCGCCGTTGCCTCCGTCGGGCTTGTGCCCGTCCGGATCTCGGCGTGGATGCTGGCGGCATGCCCTCATCGACATCGACGTGAAAGGATCCGCGTGCCCGAAACCGAATCCGGCATGTGCACGTGTGGTCTTGACATTCATTGGTATCTCCCGTGAGCCCGTCGGCATACCGGTCATTGATCGCTGACCGTGAGCGAGCCTCACCGAACCCGGCGAGGAAGTCGTGATGAAACGCCGAATGCCCCGGACCAGATGGTCAACGGGGCATTCGGGTGTAGCTGGTGAAAACTACTTATGCGGCTCTGCGGTTGGGAACCTTGTCGAGGTACTCCCGGAACGAGGTCAGGTCGATCTCGTCGTCGAAGAGCGGGATGATCAGTCGGTCGACCTCGCTGCGGAACTCGCCGAGCGTGATCTGGTGATCGGCGGCGAACTCGACCATCGAGACGACGGAGTAGAAGTACTCGCCCGCCTCGTACGCCGAGACCGCGGCATCAGCGACGTCGGAGGAATCGACGAAGCGGCCGGAGCGATACATCGCTTCGGCCAGGTCTTCGAAATCCTCGAATGTCCTGCTCACAGTCCCCATAGTAGCCGCCCTTCGCCGGTAGTCCGAGCCCTTTCGAGTTCCTTCCACGCCGGATACGCGGTGTTGATCCGCCCCGGACCCTCCCGGCCGCGCACCCGCACCACCACCGGACACCCGTCGACGATCCGCCGAAAGTCCATCTGACCGCCGCGCCGGGTGATCGACGTCGGATCTGCGAGCGCTCGATCGATCATCGCCTTGAGCTGCGTGTCCGGAACGTCCGGGAACTCTTCTTTCGGGCGTCCGTCCTTGCCGATGACGTTGCTTCCGAAGCGGTGACCACCGGAAACGATCTTCCCGTCCCGGTTCTTGTCACCGTCCGCGATGTGAGCGAAACGCGCATCGACGCTCGGACGCTGATCCGGAGTGAACGGCACGCCGCCTCCGTCACCACCGACTTCCGGATACTGAGCCGGGACCTCTGCATCGGGAACCCGCCACGTATCGCCCTCGTCGCCGCTGGCAACGCTGCGAGTACTCGGTGCCTTCGGCGGAGGAGTACTCCCGCCACTGGCCTTCGTTTCCGGTGTCTTCTCGCCGGGCCCCAGTCCGAGTGCCTCGCGGTGACGGGCGATCTGTGCGCGGTGGTAGATGACAGGTTCGGAGTCTTCGCCTCGGCCGTCCGCGAGCAGCGTCTCGAGCTGGCTCTCGAACTTCGGCAGCAACCGCTCCGCGAGTGCTCGCTTGTACTCGTCGCTGCCTTTCTCCGGTTCCTTCGGCGTGTCCGGATGCGCTGGATCGTTCTCCTGAGTCCGGCCCTCGTATGCACGCCGAAACAACACCGTCGCCTCGTGCCCACTCGCACCGGCCGTCGCCTCGTCCCACAACGCCCGGAACTCCGCTGTCCGGTCGGGAAGATCCGCGGTCTCGTCGTAGATCGGCTCCAACGTGCACTGACACCCGTCATGCACCTTCGCCGTGCCGCCGCCGGTGTACCGAGCGTCCGTCGACGAGAACGACGTCTGACCCTTGTAGACCGCGCCGAGACTGGCGAGCATCGCGCAGAACCAGCAGGGTTCAGCCTTCGTCACTCGCGCGAATCCCAATGCCTCGCGATCGAGTTCGACGATCTTCTGCGTGAAGTCCCGTCCTCCCTCGGCGACCATCCGCACAGCCGCCGACGTCGAGGACACGAACGCCTTGTCCATCGCGTCGGCTTCCGGTGCCGGCATCAGCTTGCGTGCCCGCACCGGCCCAGTGATCAACAGACCACGAGCTGTCCGGTCGAGGTCGAGTTCGATCGGCTCCGCCACACTGACCCGCGAGCGTGAACGGGCTCGCGTTGTCGGCGCGGTGTTGTCGGTGACCCGCGCCCGTGACCGTGTCCCCCGCTCGGCAGCTTCCGGATCAGTGACCCGGGCCCGCGAACGAGCAGACTGCCCCGACTGCGAAGAATCCGTAACCCGGCTCCGCGCAGACGGTTTCGCCGTGCTCTCCGGAACCGGCACCGGAGCCGGTGATCGATCCTCACCGAGCACCGTGCGCACCGGCTCGACCCACGGGATCGGTCGAAGCTCCGGACGCTCCGCAGCGCGGAAGTCCTGCACGTACTGTGCCGAGATCTCCTGCGACTGCATGTGCGCCGCCTCGATCACCGGGACCGCGACCTGCAACCACGGACCCTGCGTCTCGTCCAATCGCTGAAACGCGAGAATCCGCCACGCGCGCCGCAGATCCGCGACCACCTGAGCCGAGAGTCGCAGCTGCGCACGCCGATGCAACTCGGTCAGCTTGCGACCGAGTTTCGTGCGAGCCATCAAACCCCCAAGAGATGATCAGCCGAGGTGACCGGGCCGAACTGGTCACGCAGGTACTCGGCCAGAGGATCGCTGTCGAGCGCCATCTTCTGCCACTCCTCGACGTCGGTCTTCGACACACCCGGAATCCGGCCCCACAGCGCCTGCACCGGAACGCCGAGCAACTTCGCTGCCTTGCCGTACGCATCGACTGCCTGCGAAAGCGACCGCGCCTCGAGGTCCTGCCACTTGACCGACGCGCTGACATCAGTGGCGATCTCGTAGTCCTCCTCGAACCACGCACTCAACCGCATCGTCCGATTGTGCGAACCACCGAACGAGGTCCGGATCTCGAACACCTTCTGCGTCAACGGGTGACGAGCAGCCACCAACGCCTCCGCATTGAGGTTGACCAGCTTGCCGGTCAGCGCATACGACGGCGTCTGACTCGTCGCCGAGAGTGCCTCGATGTCGGATTCGGCAGCCGCGATGAACCCGTCGAGCGGCGTCTCGTCCAAAGTCCCGAACTTGGTATCCGGGTCTTCCGCGACCAACAGATCGTTCTGCCGCAACAACAGTTCCGCACGCGCCTTCTCGGTGTCGGTCTCAGGCTCGGCCATACCCGAGACCGTGCGGACCTTCCACGAATTGAAGTGCTGTGTCTGCAACCGGTCGTAGGTGGTCTTGTTGATCCTGTTCGCCACGCCGATGAACGGCTCCACCTGGCCGGTCGCGCGGCCTTCGAGGTCGAGATCGTTCGCGTACCGGATGAACGGGCAGCGGTCAGCGCCGTGCCACTCGAATCCGACGTGCTCGATCTCGCCGTCGTTGCCCACGCGCTGGAGGTTGTGCACCACCTGGTCGTCGATCAGACGTAGTTTGCCGCCCGGATCATCGCGCAACACGTATTCGGGCCACTCGTCCTCGGCCGGGTCCTCGTACACAGCGAATGCCTTACGCGGCGAGACGCCACGAATCACAGACTGCTTACGCCCGAGATCATCGATCCCGGGCATCACACTCACGTACGAGTAGCCGTAGGCCAGCGCGGCGCGATGAATCGCTATCTGGCGCACGTCCATTCCGTTCGCCATCCACGTCGTCCACTGCGGCGAGGTCTCCTTAGCCGTCGACGATCGGTAGTCGTCGACGAACATCGCCTGCGCGAGCGTCGTCACCACAAGCCACAGCCACGGCGTCTTCGCCAGCTTCTGGAGAGCTTTGAGTTCGTTGGTCGCCGACCTCGGCAACGTCAGATCCTCTTGGTCCCAGCGGTACCACTTGTCGAGCCGGGTAAGCCTTTTGCGTTCCTGATACAACTTCGGAAGGAGATCCTTCGCGACCTTGACGGCCTCGCTCTCGATGAGCATCCGATCACCACACCTTCCCACTGCGCACCCGTTTAGTACTGGATGCGGTGATCAACCTCGTGTATCCGTGCCACGCCAACGTGCACGCGACCAACGGACTGATATCTGCCGACGTGTCCCGTCGGTCCCACGCCCACGCGTCACCGACTTGACGTCTGCGTGATGCTGCGACCGCCGACACGAGATCCGGTTCGCCGTTGTGCCGCATCCGTTCTTCTTCGACCTCGGCGTAGAACGCACCGGCGCCCTGCGCCATGTCCCGCGCACCGGTCACCTCGACCTCGAACCCGATCTCGCGGAATCCCGCGATCAACGCGCCCGCCTGGCCGCCGCCGTCGAGGACCACCCCGAGAGCGTCGTGCTCGAGCTTGAGCCGCGCCGCCGTCTCGACCACCCAGTGCATGCCGCGCTCGTGATAGACGAGTTCGACATACGGCAATCCGTCTTCGCGTCGACCGGCGATCGAGATCGACGAGAACGCTTGATCCGGAGTGACATCGACAGCGATCGCCACCGGGTCGAGAACCTGCGAGGACTCGTCCCTGCACGCTTCCCACATCGCCGGGGTGATCGCTGCGTTCACACGCGGGTCGTCCCAGATGCCCAGATGCTCGCGCGCGAACTGGATCTCACCCTGCAGCTCGCGCTCTTCGAGCATGAACTCGTGCGTCTTGTGGATCGGGTACGACGGGTTCGCGATCGCCCACGCGTCGTGATCGTCGAGGTCAGCCTCCGGGTCCGCCGAGTACTCGAGGAACAACAACCCGCTCGCCGTGTGCTCGATACCGGCGTTGCGTTGCTGAGCGAGGAACTCGCTGTTGCCCGTGCCCGCGCTCGACAGCAGGATGAACTGGCGGTTCGGCGCGGCCGACTGTGTGGGCCGGAACGCCGCTACCTGTTCGTGGGTGATCGCGTACGCCTCGTCGCCGACGAACAGGTCCACCTTCTTGAATCCGCGCGCCGCGTCCGCAGTGCGGGCGAGGTACCGGATGTAGCGCGGATCTCGCTCGCCGCGATGCGGCTTGAGCCGGATCGAGACCTCCTCGTTCGACGTGCGGTGCGGGAGCAGGCACATGTCCTCGAGCTCTTCGATTTTCGCGATGCGCGCGGACAAGTCGATGAACGCGTCCTTGGCCGTCTTGAACTCGTGCGCGGTGTGCAGGATCTTGCGCTCACCGAGCAGGTACAACCCCGCCAATTCGCGAACCTCGACGATGACGTTCTTACCGTTCTGGCGCGGCGCGATGATCAGCGAACGCGGAGAACTCCACCGAAAGTTCTTCTCCTCGCCCATCAGATGCCGGCAAGCATCCTTCTCCCACTCCAGCAATTCGAACCCGGTCGCCTCGTACAAGTCGATCGCGTCGTCGCCGAGCGTGGTGAAGAACGTTGGGTAGTTCGACAACCGCGGCTTCTGCGAACCGTCCAGCGGTGGTTTCTCGGCCACCGCACCGCCGACGTCAGGCGTTTCGAGCACGGATCTTGTCCATGATCGAGGGAACGCCCGGCGTCTCGGCCGGTGAACTTGCCCGTCCTGCACCGGCATCGACAGCTGCGCGCTCGAACGCATCGACCTGCGCCGCGAGTTGCTTGAGAACTGTCTGCTGCTGGCGTGCCTCACGCAGCGGCGCGTTCATCACGACCTTGGCAGTGACGTCGACGACGGTGACGCCGGCGGACAGCCGGTGCTCGCGGAAGAAAGGATCGAGATCGATGCTCATCCATTCCTTGTCGCGGCCGCGCAGCTGCGCGTCGAGGCGTTCACACCGATCGACGGTGCGGCACAGCTCCGCGAGGACGATCAACCCGAGCGGATGGCCGGCCAAGATCTGCGCCTTCTCGTCCCACAAGCCGCGACCGCGCTTGAGCAGGCCTTTCGGCATTTCCGGCAGAATTGTGACCGCTGCCACATCGGCGGTTTCGGCGTCCTGACCTGGCATTTTTCACCATCCCTGGGGAGAGAAAGGGCGCTGGCGCCGTGCGGTCCCCCGCCTTGCCGGCCCCGGGGGTACCCCCCAGGGGTGCAGGTCAGAGCGTCAGACGAGCCACTGCCGCGACCACCGCAGCTGGCGCGGCGCCTCGCGGCTGCCGTCACCTCGCCGCGAGTTGCACGAAAGATGTGCTGGCATAAGGTTCTTCGGGTCAGTGAGCTTGGGATCGTTCGGAGGCAGCGACTTCACGGACTCCACATGGTCCGCGCTGAAGCTCATCGGGTCCGGCCACTTCAGCGACATGTCGATCGCCTCGTTGCACAGCCAGCAGACCTGGCTACGGCGCTTCACTCGTTCGACTGCTCGGCGGTAAGGCCGGCCGGTGCGTCCCTTGCTCCGTGGTGTGTGGGCCATGACGACCTCCAGACCCTGGATACGACGAAGGCCGACGTGCTGTGAAGTCACGTCGGCCAGTGGTCTCCAGTGTCCCTGAAACACGAGAGCAACGCAAGCGCAGGTCAACTCGTGTCGGCGGCGCGTGCCTTTCGTGCTCGCCTCGTGCTTGATCGGTGCGCCAACACTTCGGACACCAAGTACACCGGACTGCCGTCCTCGGCCGTGTACTTCGAGAGCAAACCGCGATGCGCCCACGTGCGCAATGTGGAGGCCGGCACGAACAAGACCGCCTCCAGATCCTTGGCACTCATCAGCTCATCCGTGTTGAGCGGCACAGCATTCGGCACCACCCAACCCTGTCCAACCTCCACCGCCTGCCCATCGATACGAGCGCACAGCTCCGGACTCACCGACTCCAACGCCATCCGATACGACTGCGCCACACGACGAGCCACCTCGACTGGACTGTCAGCCGGATTCGGCCACCCACCCATCTCACCCTCCTCTGATCAACTCGAACACCGGACGAGGCGGCGTCGCTTCCTTGCCGCCCTCCAATGGCGTCAGGTGCGGAGCCGCCCATTCGTACAGGTACGGCCAGTCCGCCGAGATGTGGCGAGCCAGGACACCACCACGATTGGGCGGTGGGCTGGGTTCACCGTTCGCTCGCCACTCCTCCAACCGCCGGCGGTGCTCCATGTCCTTGTCGTGGCCGTAGTGCCGCGTGCAGTAGCCAACCCACTTCGCCTCACCGGTGAGCGGATCCCGGTCGATCCACGAGGTGTAGGTGTTCTTGCCGCACAATCCCTCACGGCGGATCATCGGGGCCACACAGCCGGTACACGCCGCACCTGACGCCTCGTAGCGAGGAATGTCCTCGCGGATCACACGCTTGACGCGGTAGTCCTTCTTCGACTCCCCGAATGCCATGATGCTGACCTCACGCATCCAGTCCTGCTTCTTCTTCCACCCACGCCGATGCCTGGGTTGCTGCATGCACTTGATGAACTCCAGCGTCGCTAACGCGAACAGCAACGCATCATCGGTCAAGTCCGGGTCACGAAGCATCTTCGACATCCGCTCGTCCCGGTCCATGATCGCCCGCAGATCAGTCGCCATCGCTCACACACCGATCGGCTTCGAACTGCGCGGCGTAGGCGCGGTGTGCGACAGCAGCGACCTCCTTCTCGTGCTCTCGATATTTGGCCAGGGCGTCCGCTTTGGTTCTGCCATCGAAGTACTTGTCGCACCAGAGGCATTGCAGGACATGTCGTTTACCGAGATTGCGGTATCCGTCGCCAGTGTCAGCCCACGCATCGACGTGCCGTTGCGCATCTTCGATGGTGCCGTCACGCTTCGGGGCACTCATTCCGTGCCTTTCATCGTGGCCGAGATGCACGTGTTCGATTCACTGCGGTGAACGCTGTTCGTGATACTGACGACTGTGTCTCGCGGCCAGCCACGTGTGGCGTTGACGAACTGCTCCAAGACATCGAGCGTCACCTGGCTGACATTCATCGTGGCGATGGTGTTCACGACAGGCTGAGGGTGGGTCATAGCGTCCATTCCTTCTGGTAGTCAGGGTGATCGGAGTACACAGCTGCCATCGGCTCGATCACCTTGGCGAAGATCGACCACTGAGTAGGCAGAAGATCAGCTGCGAAGAGTGTGTCGAGGGTCGCGCGTTTGGCTGCGACGTCGCGGAGTACTCGTGCGGGGTCGTGGTGGGCGATGTGGGTCATGAGTGAGCGAGCGGCCTGGTTGTTGCGACGTGGCGTTGCGATCTCGCAGACGGTCCAGCACTGTCGTGCGATCTCGGGGTTGTCGTCGTCTTCTACGCCGATGGCCTCCCATTCGTCGATCGGTTGGTACTCCGTTGTGGCGTCGGCGATGCGTTCCTCGTCGTCGAGGCGGGCGCGGAGGAATTCGAGGATGTGGGTCATGCGGTTGGTCCTTCGATAGTTGGATGCGAGATGCCGGATGCGTGGCGGCGGCGTGAGTCCTGGCGTGGCGGCGAGGACGAGAGTCATTTGCTTGTAGTCGGATTCGGCCCAGCGGCTTCCGCACGCGAGGCAGTCGACAGTGACGGAGCCGTACCAGCGTCCGAGTTGGTGCTCCTCACAGCGCGGGCAGGGCAACGGCATGCGGTCGCGGCCGCGTTCCTGGCCGATGGTGGCGCGTGCTCGGCGATGGAGGTCGACGAGCTTGAGGGCGAGCGTCGGTCCGTCGTGGACGACGTAGATCCAGTCGTCGCCTGCGCGGTTCCATTCCGTCGTCTCGTGTGAGGGGATGGCGAGCAGGACGTGGACGTTGTTGGCGACGATCGAGTAGTGGGATCCGAAGAACCTCTGCTCGGGTGTGTCGCGGCGGATGGCTTCGCAGATCAGCTCGGCGCACCTGTGGACGGTCTCGCGGATGTCTTGGGCGAGGGCGTCGGTGTAGACGTTGATCGGGACGGCCGGCGCCGGTGACGCTGCCTTGACTCCGCCGCCGGGGCGTGCGGACGGGTCGAGGAACAGTGCTTGCAGTGCGTCGTGTTCTGTACCGAGTTGCGCGACAGCGCCTTCGACCCACAGGACGCACGAGTGGCACAGGGTGTTCGGGGTGAGGGTGAGTGCCGGTAGCCAGTCTCCGGACTTGATGTCTCGTCGGCGGCCGCGGCACTGGTGCTCCGCTCGGCAGAGGTGATCGGGGTTGATCATCGGCGTGCCTTCATCGCTGACGAGCGGATGAGCTTCTGGTATGCCTTCTCGATTCGGACGATCTTGTCCCTGCGGTCGCCGCCGGCGAATGCTGCGTGGGCGTCGCGGATCTGGGAGTCGGTGTAGCGGGTGCCGTCGATGTAGTGGTTCGCGGTGGGGTCGAGCCATTCGAGGAGTTGGTCGACGGACTTGCCGGGGTCGACCATCGCGGCGCAGGAGATCGCGAGTCCGATGAGCTGCTCTCGGGTCAGTGATCGGGTGAGGGTGGTGACCTCGCGCTGTTCGCCGTCGCCGTGGACGATTCCGACGAGGTGGAGTGCGAGCTGGTCGAGTTTGTCGATCGAGGTTTCGTCGAGCTGCTCGGTGGTGGTCATCGGTTCTGGCCTTCCTCGTCGAGGCATTTGTGGCAGGGGTCTTCGATGTGGTGGATCGGGCAGGTGGTCTCGTCGACGGTGGACGGCGCGCCGACCCAGTTCTTCCACGGTGATCCGAACTGTGCGTGCACGAATACCTCTGGTGCTTCGCCTGCGTCGAGGTTGGGATCTCTGTCAGTGGTGATCTCTGAGACTGATGGATTCACAGGTTGCGGTAGCGAGGTGGATTGACCACGGCCTCTGCGTCGACGTCGTTTACGAGGGATCTCACCTGGGTGGGTATCGGCAGGTGACCCTGTACCGGAACCCTTCCCCACACCCCTACCCAAACCCTTACCCTGCCCTGACCCTGCCAGGCCCGTGTGCGTGCGCGTCGCACGCACGGGGACAGCTTGCTTACCGTGGTTTTCGTGTGGTCGTTCCCGTGGTCGGTCGGTGGTCTCAGAGTGGTCGGTCACCTCGGCGGTGGTGCCTGCGGAGCGTGTCAGCGGCGAGCTGCCCGTGTGGGGCTGCCCTGCGGTCGCTGACGGCTGCGACACCGTTGCGGGGGTTCCTGGGTGGGCTGACACTGTTTCGGCCGTCCCTGCGACGCTCGGCGACGGCGAGAAGGTCCCTGCGGCGGCATTACCCGGCGAGACGTTCCCAGCGGCGGCGCGCTGCGGCGAGACGGACGAAACGGTGTCAACGACCGGACGCGGCGGTGGCAGCAGCACGAGGCCGGCCTCTGCGGGCGTCCGATTGCCCTTCCTCTGATTGCACCCACTGCACGAGAGGACGACGTTGCGTGCGCCATCGGCTCTGGTGGGGTCGACGTGGTCGAGCCACGGACGAGCACCGTCCGTGGAGCGGGTGTCCTTGCGTTTGACGACCTTGCCGCAGTAACGGCACTTGCCAGTTCCAGGATCCGCCGGGTCGATGCAATCCCTCGCCCACACCTGATTGATCAGGCCCTTGTCCTTGAGTTCCATCTTCTTGCGATCGGCAACCCGCTTCGAGGCCGCACGGTCGTACTTCAAATCGAACCAGTCGTGAAACAACCACGTCCCCGGCTCGACCGGCGGGCACCTCGAGCAGTCATGGCCAGGTGCATGCCACAAACGGACAGCCACCAACAACCCCGCCAAGTGGTCCACGAACTCCGGGTTGAGAACCAACCGGAACGCATCAGCACGCTTGACGACACCATCGGTGCCCGTCGCCTGACACTGCGCCCCAGCGAGATTCCACATACCCAGCGCCGCAAGGCCGTCGAGCTGACTCTCCAGCCCTCGCTCCGCCAACTCCCGGGACTTCCGGTTGTTGGGGAACTGATCATCGGTCTGAAACCAAGACACAGGAATCCTGTCGTCGCAATGAGATTGGAAGTGAACGGGCCAAGCACCGCAGGGGGCGCACGAGCGCTCGGGCGGCCGGTCATCACGCGGGCCGGTACCGAGCGGCGAACGACTCGGCTTCGAGCTGATACCAGCCATTCGGGCCACGCACGAACCAGTCACCCGGATACAACGTGAACGACTGTCCCTCGACCTCGAACCCGATCGACTCCAACGTCGCTACCGCACCGGAGCGACGATGCCGGCGGACGATCGGAACGCCCAACCACTGCGCAATACCCTGCACAGCCACCGTCGAGGAGAACTGAATAGCCGTCACCTCGAACGGCACAGACACGAACTTGCTTGCAGCACTCACTGATTCCTCCTACGACGAGAACGGGTGGGATCGACCGCCCACATCGGCGGCGTCGAACTCGGACGCGGCAACGCCCGCTCCTGCGGAGTACTCGGCACCTCCGGGATTTCCGCGAGCACAACACCTCCCGGAAGGCTGACGCGTATGTGCGTCTCGTCGATGATCTCCAGATCCGGACGTACGCCGCGGAACCCGACGACGTTGATCCGATCACGCCACGTCACCGGCGCTGGATCGCGCCACGACACCCGAATCGGCGGCACACCGGACCACTCCTCCGGAACAAACGGATCATCCGGCGCTGGCGGGAGTGACCACATACCCTCCGGGTAGAGCGCCGTGATATTTCTCCTCAGCATCTCGAGCAGCAGGCTTTCCCGGCCGCTGCGCGCAGCAATGAGATACCGCAGGGCATCAGGCATCTCGTGCGTGATGAGGTCGCGGGGGTCGTGAGCCGCCCCGGACGGCTCCATCGTGGACTCCGCGTCTCGAGTGGACCGATACTCAATCCATGGCGGCGTCCTCGGGGTTGTCCCGAGAAACCGGCGATGCCTCATCGACTTGATCTGATGCGGTGTCGCCCACGGTCCGATGAAATCCGAGCCCGGGCACAGCACAGGCGAATCATCCTCGGCGTACTTGTACTTCACATCGAACATGCCGTACTGGCGCATCCGCTCGATCCGTTCCGTGATTGCCAGACCGTGCCAATCACGATTGCAGTGCGGGCAACCGGGGAAGTCCGGATCATCGAAGTCGTACCCGGTCTCCGGTTCGCCGCCGTCGAGCTGCTCGTCGACGAGCGCATCGATGCGGTCCAACAGGGACCGCTCGGTGGCGTTCACCGCTCGACCTCGACCGGCACGAACGGCCCGCGATCGTACGGGGACGTGACGGAGAACTGGTAGGGCATCACGATGGTCGAGCCATCGCGGCGACGGCAATCGACCAGTGCCCCGCGCTTGCGATTTGCGACGATCGGTCCAAGACCATTGCGCGTGAACCATATTCCGTCGGGGACGTCGTTCCACGTGGGCCACGATTCTGGTGCGTCGGTAGGCCCCAAGAGGCCCAAACGCTGCATCTCGACGAACGCTGCCCGCACTGCCTCCGACACTCTTTCGACCGCTGCATCGATGTCGAAGGCCTTCACCGTCGTCTCCTCGGCGGGCTCGGTAGGGATAGACGGGGTGGGCCACCGATCCACCATGGTGGAACCTCCGCAGTTGGTGCAGTACGGGGCGGGCGGGGTGTTCAGCTTGCACGCAGGGCAATAGGTTCCGTTCTCCCGTCGTGCTGCTTCCTGCGCTATCCGGTGGCCATGCTCAGCTGAGACTGACTCTCGCAGCGCACGGGCGGTGTCTGTGCCGAGTGACGACTTCTCGATGAGGGCGTGTTGATTGTGCCGAGCCCGCGCGTTCTCTGGTCCGAGTGCCATGTCACACCGCCTCATATGTCTGCGTGAAAGTGCTTGTGTTGCAGAAGCTGACTATCTCTCCGTCTTTGATGATCCAGTCACCCTCGTCGACCCGGGCAGGGCCGGCCGCAGAGGCGATCACCAGGAACGAGGGTGCGATTTCGGGGTACACATTCCCGTTGCTTCGGTCGTACTCGCGCTTGTAGCGCAGATGGTGCTCATAGCCACGTGGGACGAAGAGCGTGCCAGGCAACCATGTTTGGATCTCGACGGCGCTCGACCATCCGGTGAATTTCACAGCCTCGACGTCGACCGGCTTTTTTCGGAACGTCTTCACGGTCATCGTGTGCTCCTTCGTGCGGCGAGTTTCTCGAGTGGGCCGATCAGTCCGTCGATGGCGATGAACACTGCGAAGCTGGTGCCGATCGCAGCGAGAGAGCATGCGGTGAAGAGTGCGGCGAGTTGTGTTCTGGTCATCGACTTCTCCCGGCTGCGAGTCGCTTGGCGAGGTCGAGAACCTTCGCGCCGAAGCCTTCGTAGATGGCTTCGAGTGGGGTGAAGTTGTAGGTGCGGGGGTTGGCGACGGTGAGCCAGAGTTGGATGCCGGCAGGGGTGTAGGTTCCGGCGAGGGCTTCGCGGGTTTCCTTCTCGTAGGTCAGCTTCTGAATGTTCACGATGCGTCCCCGCTTGTGGCGTCGTCGTCGATGGTGGGCCAGTGCCCGATTCCGAGTCGGTGGGTGAGGAACTCTCTTTCGAGAACCGTTTGCCTCTCTTCTCGGATCGAGTTCTCTGAGATGCGTCGACCAGGGTTCGCGCGCGCCCACTGCGTGCGGTCGTCCGGGTCGATGACGAGTCGGGCTCGTCGCGATGGGTCCGGATCGTCGTTGGGATAGCGAGCGTCGTCGGCGGAGTACTCGATCCAGCACTGCTGAGGATCGAGCGCGAGGGCGCGGTGGCGTGCCCGACCGAAGACATGGCCGTGGTTGTTGGATCGTGCGTCGACGGCGTTGCCGAGCATCCACACCTGTGGATTACCGCTGTGCACAACCATCGGTAGGACGTCGCGATAGGTGCTGTCTGGCAGGAACTCCGCATCGTCGAGCACGAGGAGATCGACGTTCGCGATCCGGATCGATCCGGTCTTGCGTGCGACGTAATGAATGACGCTGCCATTTCGCATCTCAATGCGCTGTTGACCGTTGGCGGTATAGACATGCTTGACTTCAGAACGCAGAAAGTTCGACTCCATCAGGATCCGAGAGAGCTTGTGCTGCGCTTCCCTCGCGGTGCTGAAATGAGCTGCGGTGTGGACGATCCGGCGGTTCGCGAACAACAGCAGCTCGTACAGCTCACGAGCGAGCGTGGCGTATTCACGATCGTTCTCATCAGGGCACAGAATCCCGACGCGAGGCGCAGCCCAGGTATCGAGGACGGTGCCCATCGAGGCGGCGAGGGCGTCGCGCTGCCACTGGTCGAGGTCGAGGCCGGCGGCTGCGGCGAGAGCTATGGCGTTCTCACCTTCGCTGTGGGAGTGCAGCGGCACGTGCTTGATTCGCGGGCCGTACTTGTCCGGGCGGGGTACGTAAGTTGTTGAGACCATTGGTGTCACCTTCGGTGAGGGTGGAGCGGGAGTGCGAACTGGCCTTCGACTTCTTGGTGCGGCGCGGCTTCCTTGCCAGCGACCCACTGCCAGATCTGGATCCGGCGGTCGGGCGGGAGTCCGTGCCACCAGTCGTCCGCTACGGTGGCGCTCGACATCGGTCAGTCGTTCTGGGACTGGACGGCGTCGACGAGGGTGGCCTCGACGTCGGACCACTCGTACCCGAACTTCTCGGACAGCTCGTTGCACCAGTCGATCGAGTCCGGCCATGTCCAGCCGCTGGCACGCTTGAGGCTGATGTCGGCGAAGTCGCGTTCGACGACGCGGACCAGGATCGCGAGCTGATTGATCGTGAGGCGTCCGATCGCCTGCTCGACGCGTTCGCGGACTTTCGCGAGGCGGTCGTCATCGTCTTCGTCGCCGCCCCACACGGGCGGCTTGACGGCCAGGAAGGCCGCAACGAGATCGACGTCGTCCGGGTCCTCGTCGAACCGGACGGCGATCATCTGCGTGAGGCAGGAGTGCGCGAGGTCCTTCTCGCCCGCTGTGACTGCCTTGCTGAGGTGTTCGCGGCGGACGGTGTGCGCGATGGCGAGGTCTGCCTCCAGCTTGGCGCGGGCGAGGCGCTCCGCTTCGGCGTCGCGGCTGGTGCGCTCGTCCGCGAGGTTGGTGACCTTGCCGCCGGGGGTGTCTGCGGGGACGAGACGCATCCACCGCATCCGCGAGATCGCCGATGCCGATCCGTGCGCCCAGAAGTAGAACGCGAGATCGTCGGGCTTGGCGTCCGCGGGGCGGTCATCGGTCGGACCGACCCACTTGAGATCGTTGCCATTGGCGGCGGCTTCGTCGACGATGCGCTGGCACTCGTCCTTGTCGTACTCGGAGATGCCTTCGGCGAGCAGCTGGGCGCGGATCTTGGCTGCTTCCTTCTGGAATGCGCGTTCGATTTTCGCCTGCTTGAGTGCCCACTCGAAGTTGTTGGTACCGATGTAGTTCGCGATCCGCTCGTACGCTTCCTTGTCGTCGGCGAATCCCTCGAGCGCGATGGCGTCCTCGAGTGAGAGCTGCTTGTCGATGACCTTGTTGCGGATCGAGTCCGACGCGGACGCCACCTTCACCCGGTCACGGATGGTTTTCTGCGCGCGGCCGGTGGTCTCGGCGATCTCCTTGTACGGAATGTTCAGATCCAACAGGGACTGATACGCATCGCCCTCTTCGATCGGATCGAGCGCGAGATGCTGAAGGTTCTCCACCAGCATCGCCTCGATCTGCTTGGCGTCGGTGTCGAGATCGGCGCGGACCACGCACGGCACGGTCTTGAGGCCGGCACGTTTGGCGGCCGCGGCGCGGCGGTGCCCCGCGATCAGCGTGTAGGTGCCGGCCTTCTTCGCGGGGGCGACGACGAGCGGCTGCAGAACACCCTGCGCCTTGATCGAGTCCGTCAGCTCTACGAGCCCACCGACACTGCGGCGCACGTTCTTCGCGTGCGGCTTCACAGCGGTAATTGTGAGCAGCTCGAAACGAGGCGCTGCGGTGTCGGTGTCAGAAGTGTTGGTGGTCATCGGAATCGTCTCCTCGACGGTCGAGTGGATGGGCGGGAGAAAGCGGAACGCAGATGCGCGGGCATCGGATTGAGTGGGCGGTTCGCCAGGCAGGTGTCGGCGTGCATCACGTAGAGCAGCTCAGAGTTCGCGAGCGCGGTGGCCAGGGCAGTGCCGCGCAGCACCTCCCCGTAGACAACTTCCTCACCGTGCTCGGTGACGAAATGCTTCCGGACAGTGCCACGCCCGGGGTCCGGGTACAGATCCAGTGGCATCGATCGACCTGTCGCCATCGAGCGGGCGAACAGGAGCTTCGCGTCGCAGCCCTTCTTGTTGCACGTCGACGCCATCAGTGCTCCCGGCCCGGAGGATTCGGCAGGTCGCCGCCCGCGATACGCGCGACCACCGCAGCGAGTGCACCCGCGAGATCGAGCGCTGTCTTCGTATCGAGGTACGGCACAACGTGAACCGTGATCTCGCCGTTCTCGTTCGCGGTAATTGAGGCGAGTTCGCTCTCCGACTGCCACACAATCCGCGGGCCTTGCGGGAGCTTGCGGACCTCGCCGTACCCGTGGGCTTGAATCGCGGCGTGATCGTTGTGGATTTGCAGCGGCGGGAGGCTCAGCACAGCGACGTTGTATCCGAGCGCGAGGGACAGGGCTCGCTTGTCGTCCTCGTCGAGAGCGCGATCGGCGTCAGCGAGAAGCGTTGGCGCTGCGATTGGTTCGGCGTTATCCATCAGTGGTCTTCCTTCTTGACGTGGATGTAGGTGGCTTGTGCGACGGGCTCGCATCGGGTGCAGACTCCGGTCTTCAACGAAACTGGCAGTGACTCACTGCGTCTCGCGCAGACGACGCACTCGACGTATACGGCGTGACTGATCCGAGGTGGGGTGGCCGGCAGCTTGGGATCGACATGGTCGATCCTGATCGACTGCCTGGGGTCGACGAGATCGATCCGGATCGGCTGGCCATGCGGGTCAGTCCGGATCGGATGACCGGGTGGGTTGGCGTTCACGTCGGCCACCTGCCCGCACGAAGTCTGTCGAGGATCTCGGCGTGCCCGCCGGCAGCGGCCGCGAGCGTCGAGTACGACTGCGCCCACACCGGGCGCTGCTGCCCGGACTCGTCGACACATCCACGCATCGGAAGCAGACGAGACGTGAACAGGTCGTCGCCATACCAAGGGACCCCCGTCCACAACGTGTTCACCAGCACACGCCCACCGTCGATCGTGACGTAATCAGCTCCGACAGTGGAGTAATCACGATCAGAGAGCAGATCCGCCCACTCTTCGAGGGTGATCGGATCTCCATTGCGATCGAACTTCTGAATCTTCGCGAACTCGCGGGACGTACGGATCTTCTCAGCTAACTGCTGAGCCTCGGGTAAATGGCGAAGTTGATCCTTGACCGTGGTCCAGCTCACAGGACACCGACCTGATCGAGGTAGTTCAGTGCGCGCAGGATGGCCCACGCCGACACGACACCACCAGAGAACTTCAAGCTGAAGATAATTCGGCTCGCGGTCGCGGTGGAATCGAGGTACCGCTTCCACCCGGCTTCGGTGTCGATCGGCTTCGACTCAGACACGTCGAACCGCACCAGATCCGGATGCGGGTCAGTTGAAATCCACATAGCTGTCTCCAAGAGAGTGGGGAAGGGTGGCGAACCACCCGAGGTGGCGGTCCGAAAAAGTGAGGGGGCAGTGCCCGGTGGTGGCGGCTGCCGATGGCGGCACGAGGGGGGAAGGCCACCACCACCGGAGATCAGCGGAGCCGGAGCTCTCCAAGTGTCATCGTGCGCCATACGGGAGGCCCGTCGGGCAGGTGGATGCTCATCGTGACAGCGCCGGCGTACTCGTTCTGTGTCAGCGTCACGTCGATGACATGGCCAGCCAACATGACCTGCGCCGAACAACCCACATCGACCGGGCTGTCGGTGGCATCAGTCACGGGGGCTGCTGTTTCAACCCCCGCGACCTCGCCCTCTCCTACGCTGTGAGCGCCAGCATCACCAACAGAAGGAGAAGAATCGTGAAGCCCATCCCGCACTACATCCCCGACAATGCCATCAGCACTCGCGACGCCATCAACGATGTCAACGCGCGGATCCTTCGGGATGAGCCGGACTCCGAGATTATCCACACCGCACTGACCTCCCTGTTTGGCATAGTCGGTCAGCTGGAATCTGAAGTTCTTGTGGTCCCGGACGAAAGCATTGACAGCGGCTCGGGCCGCAGGTCCGCCACGGAGTTTCAGACCGAGTAGATGGGCGAGGGCAAGGGCGTGGTCGGTATGGACTTGGTGCCTACGCTCAGCATCTAGGGCGTCCTCTTCGCTGTCCGCAGTCTCAGCGCTGGTGGACTCCGCCCGAACCCCATCACCGCCGAAGAATCCAGCAATGAGATTTCCGACGCTCTTCATCAGCTCGTCGCCGTGCTCACGGATGCGCGCTTCCTGCGCATCCGTGAACGGCGAAGCCACCCCGATCGCTTCGAGGTACTCGTCGAGACCATCAGTGGTCACGTCTTTCGTGCGGTACAAGTCGAAGAGTTTGCGTTGAGTATCGAGGTCCGGCAGCCGACTGATCTTGGAGTCGAGCTTGCTGATGACGTCGTGGAGTTCGAACCATTCCTCGCGGCTCATCGGGTTCGAGCCGTGTCGGCTGTAGGCGGCACGGCGGGAGTCGTCCCACGCGGCACGCAACCGGCCGATCATGACCGCCATCCGTCGAGGGTGTGGTCGAGGTGGCGGCGGGCGGTGTTGACGTCGGTGATGGCGTCGAGGACGAGCTTCGGGTGCAGGGTGGCGATGATGTCGAGGAGTCCGCGTCGGGCGTCTTTGGACATCGAGCCGACGGCGTACTGGGCTCGGACAGCGGTCTCGTGGCGGAGGGCTTCGAGGTCTGCTTCGGCGCCGGGATCGCGTTCGCCGGAACTGTCCTCGAAGCTCTGCTGAGGATCGCTCTTCTCGGTGGCACTGTCGTCCGCCCCGGTATCAGGGACTGGGGCGAGGGTGTGACCGATGATCAGGAGCGCGTTCGTTGTCCTCCGTTCGCTGTCTCGGCGGATCTCATCGGGTTCTCTGAAGTACTCGTGGGCGGACTGGCCGCGTATCGCCATGGTGAGCTGCTCGACGAATGTCCGGTGGCCGGCCCACCTGCTTCGGACACCAGATGCATCGGACTGCCATCCGTCGCAGTCAGCGGGTTGGGAATTGTCGATCGGCGTGAGGACGCAGCCACGTTCGCGGAGGTCGAGAAGAGCGGAGTTGATGGACTTCTCAAGGGCGTTGCGTAGGTCGGAAGGTTCTGCGAAGTACTCGTCCACGGACTGCCCGCTGTACGCCATGGCGAATTGCACATACAGCGGCACCTCATGAACGGTGCCACCGCTGACCATCTGGAGGCGCGGCTCGGATGAGGCTGCGCTCGTGAATGTTTCACCGCTACCGAGAACTTCCACAACGTCGTTGTGGAATTCCTGCAGCCGATCGGTGCACACCTTCAACAGGTGATGGTTAAGAGTCGCCCACGCTCCGGTGTTGCCTTCGCGGTCGCACCGGCGGAAGGCTCGCACGTGTTCGCGGAGTTCGTCGACGGCACGTTCCGCTTTGACGAGTTTCCGGCTGCGACCGTTCGTGAGGTCGATGACTTTCTGTTGCTCGGCCGGAACGTGTGGTCGCACCAGGTACAGCGGGCCACTGTCGGCCGGCTTCTCCTTGCGTGCCATGACGGCTGCGACGTCGTCGTCCGAGCCGTTGAAGTGTTCGGCGTTGATCGCGTCGAGTGTCCGTCGGGCATTCGGCGACATCGGAACATCGGGACGCAGGAGGTATCCCGTGCTCTCCGAGTAGAACGCTCCGCCGACATTCTTGCCGGTCGGGGGTGTGTCTGTCGTAGACTCCGACATGACTCTTTCCTTTCGTGGGGTAGGTCACCAGCCCGTCCGGTGGTAGGACACCGGGCGGGCATTTTCGTGGGGTCAGACTTTTCGATCGACGTTGACGAGTTGGCCGGCCCTGTCCCACTCCCGGGCGACGCCGTCGCCGTCGTCGGAGAGGTAGTTGCCATTCGTGAGGCGGCGACGTCCCGGCTCGGCGGGGAAGGTGAGGACGGCGTACCAGTACCGGTCACTGCGAGTGCGGGACGCCGGCACCAGGCCGCGATTGATGCCGAGAGTTTCCAGCGCGTCCTCGACAGTGCTCCACACCTCTGCTGCAGAAGCGATGGAGATGGAGAGATCGGACCAGGGAGCCCACGGGTCGTCGGTGTTGATGCGGACGACGTGGTCGTAGTTGTTGGCGGGGTCGAGGAGGGTGACGATCTCGAATGATCCGACACTGCCGACAGTGACGGTGAGCAGGCTGTTCGAGGTCGCGGCGGCGTGCGTGAATGCGGCGGCGAACATGTCCGTGGAGGCCGGGTCCTTCAACCATTCCGCGAGTGTGGTGTCGGTGTACGCAGAGGCGAAGTACATCTGCGTCTTCGGCGGGACAGCAGAATCAGCGGGTGGGGTGTCGTCGATCATCAGTGCTCCTTTCGTGAGGGGGTCACCGCCCGCCTGGTGGTAGGACACCGGGCGGGCATTTTCGTGGGGTCAGGAACTGCGAGGAACGAGCGCCCGATCGACGTCACTGCGGCGAAGTCTCGACTGACCGCCGGGCAATCGAACAGCCTTTATGCGGCCGTTTTGGATGTAGCGCTGGATCGTTCGAACCGAAACGGTCCACTCCTCGGCGACCTGACGAACGGTGAGAATCTCATCGCTGTCATTCCGTTTTGGCATAACGCGAAGCTATACCGAAATGTCATGACGCGTCAAGCACGTCGCAAATCACCTTGTCGCAGTTGTCGCTCATGACGTACTGTCATGGCATGACGAATCGGCATGGAATTGCAGCTCGGGACATGTACAACGCGATGGCCGGCGAATTGGTCGAGAGCGCTCGAGAAAATGCAAAACTCACTCAGACGGAACTCGCCCGGCGCCTCGGCATGACTCAGCCGGCACTTTCGCGAAAGCTTTCTGGGGCTCGAGGCTGGGACATCGGCGAACTCATCGAGGTCGCATCCGTGCTGGACGTGCCCATAACAGACCTCATTCCCGAGCGCCGGGTAGGAACTTCGGTAAGGTCACTTACTCAGTAGTAAGTTACTTGTCTATCGCCGCATTCTTCCGATTGCCCGGTGAGAGACAACCCGAAACACAACAGAAGGTAGGACCGTGGCAGCCAGCAAGGGAGCTCCCGACCTCTATTCACAGTTCCTCTCGTCCGCCCCCGGCGCATTCATCGCGTCGAAGGCCGGCCTGCCCAGGCCCGAGAACCTGCGTCGCTACAAAGCAGGGGAACCCGCACTCGCCGGACCTGTCCTCATCGGCGGCAAGGGTCGGCTCGCAGAACCACTTCGCGTACTGCTCTCCGACTACCCGGCGGCTCAGGCACACGACAGCAGCTTCGGCGGACTCGTGTTCGACGCCACCGGAATCACTCAGGTCAGCGAGCTCGAGCAGCTGTTCGAGTTCTTCCAGCCCGTGATCCGCAACCTCGCACCGTCGGCTCGCGTCGTCGTTCTCGGCACGACGCCGGAAGAAACGTCGAGCGTCGACGAGCATGTCGCGCAGCGCGCGCTCGAAGGCTTCACCCGCAGCGTCGGCAAGGAGATCAAGCGCGGCTCCACCGCTCAGCTGGTCTACGTCTCCCCCAAGGCGTCCACCGGACTGTCCGGCGTGGAATCGACTCTGCGCTTTCTCCTTTCGGCAAAGTCCGCCTTCGTCGACGGCCAGGTCATCGTCGTCGGCGCTGAAGATTCCGTCGCGCCCGCAAGCTGGGACAAGCCGCTCGAAGGCAAGGTTGCCGTCGTCACCGGCGCAGCCCGCGGTATCGGCGCCACCATCGCCGAGGTCCTGGCCCGCGACGGCGCACACGTGGTCTGCGCTGACATCCCGGCCGCCGGCGAAGCACTGTCCGAGACCGCAAACAAGGTCGGCGGCACGTCCCTCGCCCTTGACGTCACGGCGGCCGACGCAGCCGAGGTCCTCGCAGCTCACCTCCTCGAGCGTCACGGCGGAGCCGACATCATCGTCCACAACGCCGGCATCACCCGCGACAAGACCCTCGCCAACATGGACGAGGGCCGCTGGAACATGGTCATGAACGTCAATCTTCTTGCACCGCAGAAGATCACCGAGCACCTCGTCGAGAAGGGCGCTCTCAAGGAAGGCGGCCGCGTCGTCGACGTCTCGTCCATCGCCGGCATCGCGGGCAACCGCGGCCAGACCAACTACGGCACCTCCAAGGCCGGCGTCATCGGCCTCGTACACGCCGAAGCTCCCGTCCTGGCGAAGAAGAACATCACCATCAACGCCGTCGCACCGGGCTTCATCGAGACCGCCATGACCGCAGCCATCCCCTTCGCCACCCGAGAAGCCGGCCGCCGCATGAGCTCGCTCCTGCAGGGCGGCGAGACCGTCGACGTCGCCGAGACCGTCGCATACTTCGCCAGCCCGGCCTCCAATGCCGTTACGGGACAGGTCGTTCGCGTCTGCGGCCAGAGCCTCCTGGGCGCATGATGGCAACAAAGACCGTCGCGCTCACCGAGCAGCCGAAGACCATCGACATCTACTCCCGGGCGGTACTGGGATTGTTGCCGTGGAACAAGTCCAACTCGCGCTCGGTGCCACAGCAGACCTTCACCCTCACCGGACTGAAGGTCGACACCGACAATCTGGCGGCGTACTGCCGCGTGACCGGACTGCGATTCGGCGACACTTTGCCGATCACGTATCCCTTCACCTTGGCCTTCCCGACCGTGATGAAGCTGATGGTGTCGAAGGACTTCCCCTTCGCCGCCGTCGGCTCCGTTCACGCCGAGAACGTCATCGAATCGCTGCGGCCCATCTCCGTCAGCGAACCGCTTGACCTCTCGGTGCATGCCGAGAACCTGCGTGAGCACCGCAAGGGCCTGCTGATCGACGTGATCACCGAAATTCGGGTGGGACGGGAACTGGTCTGGCGACAGACCTCGAGCTTCCTGAACCAGCAGAAGACCTCCCTGTCCGGCCAGCCAGGTCCGGAGCCCAAGGCCGACGAGGTCCCGCCGATGCCGATGAGCACCATCCGCGTCGACCAGACCACGATCAGCAAGTACGCCGCCGTCTCCGGCGACCGCAATCCGATTCACGTCTCGTCTCTGGGCGCCAAGGCTTTCGGTTTCCCGAAGACCATTGCTCACGGAATGTGGAGTGCCGCGGCAGTTCTGCGGACCGTCGAGGGATCCGTCGCGGACAAGGTCACCTACAGCGTGCGTTTCGGCAAGCCGATTCTGCTACCGGCGACGCTGAATGCCTACGCTGATCGCACCGACGGCGGCTGGGATCTGTCGCTGCGTCACCCGAAGAAGGGCTACCCGCACGTCACGGCGACGCTGCGCTGACCTGAGTTTTGTCGGGTTTCCCACCCACCCCAATTGAGCGAACGTACCTTTCGGCGCCTTGGATGCGCTGAAAGGTACGTTCGCTCAGATTGGCTTGGGGGGCTATTCGGACTTCTTCTTGCCCGACAGACCGCGCCACGCGAGGGATTCGAGTAGATCCGCTGCGGCATCCACTTCGATTTCCCCACCCGCGACCCGGTCGGCTACCGCCTCACCGGCGCCGACGAGCGCAATGGCGATGATCCCGTAATCGTGCGCGGCATCAGGATCCTTGGTGCTGGACTCGAGCAGATGCGCAGTCAACTCGATCAACCGATCGCGGCTGGACTGCACGGTTCCCGCAAAAGCCTGCTGCCCGACGGCCTGACGGTAGAGCACCATCCACGACTTGCGGTTTGCGCCCACGAACCCGAGGAAGCCCTCGAGAGCGGCGCGCAATTGTTCACGCGGAGTCAGGTTCGGCGCACCGGCCGGGGCGAGCGCTTCGAGGAAGCGGAGCCCTTCACGATGAATGCACGCCGCGAACAACTCTTCCTTCGAGCCGTAGTACAGGTACAGCATCGGCTTCGAGATCTCGGCTTTGGCTGCGATGGTGTCCATCGAAGTTTCGTGAAACCCCCTGTCGGAGAACACGTCCACAGCCGCGTCGAGCATCTGCTGCTCACGCACTGCGCGTGGCAGTCGCTTGGTACCGCCGGCCATGCTTCCTCCAACCACAGGGTAAATGTCGATCTTACTCTACGGTAAGATTGTGCGTCGAATCCCGACTTCGACTCAGCAGGTCACGGCACCTTTGGCAGTGGCAACTGTGACCACGGCCTGATCGACCCGCGCCTGCGGAAGCTCACCGGACGCGACGGCCTGCTCGAGATGGTCGAGCACCCGCGGAACGTCGTCGGTTGTCAGCCACAATGCCTGATCGACTCCAGCCACCAGCGCAGCCTGAACCGCGTCGGCAATATCGTATCGGTCGGTGATCGCCTGCATTCCGCTGAGGTCGTCGGTGAATACCGGGCCGGTGAACGGCGCTGCGCCGTAACCCACTCCGTCGCGAAGCAACGCGACGGCGGCGGGGCTGATGCTGGCAGGGGTACCGGGCTCGGTCAGACCGGGAACCTCGAGGTGACCCATCATGACGCCGACTCCGGTTCCCGACAGCTCCCGGAAGGGAATCAGGTCCGACGCGATCAGATCCTGCAAGGGCGGCGTTGTCACCTCACCCCGGTGCGAGTCACCCGACGCGCTGCCATGTCCGGGAAAGTGCTTGATCACCGGGAAGATTCCGGCATCGCGCATACCCTGCGCGTACGCACCGGCGTAGGCAACCACGGTCTGGGGGTCGTCGGAGTACGAGCGGTCCCCGATCACGGAGTCGTCGGGTTGGCTGCTGACGTCGACGTCGGGGGCGTAGTTGACGGTGATCCCGAGATCCTTCAACCCGCGTCCACGCTCGAGCGCCATCTGGTACGTCTGTTCCACTGTCATGGTCTGCGCCGTTTCTCTGGCCGACGGATCGGGCCCGAGGATGTCCGCGACGCGGGAAACTCGTCCACCTTCTTCGTCGATCGTCACCATCAACGGCAACTTCGACGCCGAAGCAACCTGCGGCACTTCGCGATTGGTGAGCATCGACTGATCGGTCCAACTTCCGACGAAGATGCCGCCGATCTCCTCGTTCTGCACTATCGACAACGCGTCATCGGTCCCGGTGACGCCGACGTTGAGCAGCTGGGCAAGTTTCTGACGCAGGGACAGTGAAGCCAGAAGGTCACTACCGCACGACGCGGCGACGGGCGCGGAGCTGGATGCCGCAGGCGTCGACGTGATCTCGGAGGTGGTGCTGGTCGGGGCGCTCGAAACCGGATCGGCGGTCCCGTTTTCGCCCGAGCATCCCGCAACCAACCCTCCGCATAAAGCAATGGTCGTCGCAGCCTTCAGAAACTTGATCCGCATACCTCGACCGTAACGGACCCGGTACCCATACACTCCCTCACGGGCACATCGGGACGGTAGCCTGGAAGAGAACCGATTCCCCCGCTGACGAGGAGGTCGTGATGCCACAAGGTCTGATGCTCATCGCGTACGACGGTTCCGACAACGCCAAGCGTGCAGTCGACTATGCGGGGCGTTTCCTCTCCGCCAATCGTGCTGTTCTCGTCACTGCCTGGGAGCCGATGGTTCGCCAGGCCGCTCGCATGTCCGGCCTGTCCGGGGTGATGCAACCGGAGTGGGTTCCCGACGACGACGTCGAGGACATCGCGTACACCGACGCCAAAGTCACCCTCGCCGAGGGCGTCGCACTGGCCGAGGCCGCAGGCCTGACCGTCGAAGGCAGAAGCGCCGAGTGCCGATCCGCGATCTGGTCTGCAATCTGCGAAACCGCAGACGAATTGGACGTCGACATCATCGTGACCGGCACCCGTGGCACTACGGGTTTGCGGTCGCTACTGCAGAGCAGCGTCGCGGATCATGTTCTGCGTCACAGTCATCGGCCGGTGTTGATCGTCCCTCCAGGGAAGTGACCTTCGCGCATTCCTGATCCGTGGCCGACTAGTGTCGAAGCCACCATGGACGGTTTTGTTCTCTCGCGCCCCGATCACAGCGTGGTCACCCGCGGCGTACGACGCAGCTTCGACAGCTCCGACGCGGCCACCCACGCTCTGTCGGCAGGTACGACAAAGCTGATCGTCGGAGCGCTCCCCTTCGACCCGGCTGCCGCAACGGCGTTGTACGAACCTGCCGAGGCGACGATCACGTCGCGGCCGTGGCAACCGTGCGATCCCCAGGCCCTGCCCACGACCCGGGTTGACCGGGAGATCCCGTCGTCGTCGGAGCATCTTCGTCGGGTGGAAAAGTTGATCGGACGTCTCCGCAGTGGAGAGATCGACAAGGTTGTCGCGGCTCGCACTGTGGAACTTCGCACGCAGACCCCGATCTCCCCGACCGCGCTCGCCGCACGCATGGCGGCGCTCAATCCCGTCGCCAACACCTTTGCCGTCGACCTCTCTGCTGCGGGAGCCGAATTCGAGGGCCACAGCCTGGTCGGCGCGACGCCCGAAGTATTGGTCAGTCGACGCGGGCGCGTCGTGACGTGTCGCCCGTTGGCCGGGACCACAAAGCGATCCGCCGACGCCGATCAAGACCGCGAGGCAGGCGAGAGCCTTCTGCATTCGACGAAGAATCTGGCCGAGCACGCCTTCGTGACGGCGTGGATCCGCGAGGTCCTGCAACCGATGTGCAGCGATCTGTCGGTGCCGGTAACTCCCGAACTGACCAATACTCACGAGGTCTGGCACTTGGCCAGCCCGATCCGCGGCACGCTGCGAAACGACACCACTGCGCTCGACCTCGCCATCGCTCTGCATCCGACGCCCGCGCTGTGCGGAACACCCACCGACGCGGCACTGAAAGTCATCCGCGAGACCGAGGAGCCTCGCCGTTTCTACGGCGGCGCCGTGGGATGGTGCGACGAGGCCGGTGACGGCGATTGGGTGGTTGCCATCCGCTGCGCCGAGATCAGTGCAGACGGCCGTAACGCCTGGGCCAGCGCGGGTGGTGGAATTGTCGCCGAATCGGATCCGCAGGACGAACTCGACGAGACATCTACGAAACTGCGCACTCTGTTGACCGCGCTTGGTGCCGAAACCCTCGACTGACCAGCACGTCACGAGGGTAATCGTCCGGATTCTCGAGTGCGGGTGATACCTTGACCCGAGCAGTTCGTACGGGCCGGTAAGTCCGTCCGACCGCGAACGACCGACTAACGACCAATTGGGAGATCCGCGATGACGAAGTTCCTTGTCCCCGGTGTGGCCAGCGCTGTCATCGGTGCCGTTCTGGGTGCCGGCGTCATCTTCGGTGTCACGGCCGCCGCGTCGGACAACACTCGTCCCGAGATCGACCGCAGCGGAAACGCAGATTCTTCCGTGCTGAACCAGGTTGAGTACGGCAGCCGCTGAGAGCGCAGGCCTCGCGAGTTCCCGTTCTTCCGCCGACGCAGCGGTGTCTTCGGTAGACACCGCCCCGTCGGCAGAGCCCCTGTCGAAGCGGTGGCTGTTCGGCGCCTCCGTCGTAGCGTTTCTTCTTACTTTTCTGCAATCGCCGGGTCTGATCACCGCTGACACCAAGTACGACCTGACGCAGAATCCGTTCGGTTTTCTCGAACGCGCGTCGCATCAGTGGAGTAGTCAGGCCCCGCTCGGCCAGGTTCAGAACCAGGCCTACGGATATTTCTTTCCGCACGGGCCGTTCTTCGCGCTCGGCGAGTTGGCGAACGTTCCGCCGTGGTTCACCCAGCGCATCTGGTGGGCGCTGCTTCTGATCGCAGGATTCTGGGGCATCATCCGAGTTGCCGAGGCTCTCGGTATCGGCAGCCGTAGTTCGCGCGTCATCGCAGCGGTTGCCTTTGTTCTTTCTCCCCGCGTGCTGACCACGCTCGGTTCGATTTCCTCGGAAACCCTGCCGATGATGCTGGCGCCGTGGGTGTTGTTGCCGGTGATTTTGGCTTTCGGCCCTGTGCGTGGAAAACGAGTCCCTGGACTCCCTGACCACTCACGGGGGTTGAGGCGGTTGGCCGCACAATCCGCGCTTGCCGTCGCGCTCATGGGTTCGATCAATGCCGTCGCGACCGCCGCGGCCTGCCTGGTCGCGATCATCTGGTGGCTCTCGCACAAACCCAACCGAACATGGCTGACGTTCACCGCGTGGTGGGCGCTGTTCGTCGCTCTCGGCACGCTCTGGTGGATCGTGCCGCTACTTCTGCTCGGCAAGATCAGCCCACCGTTCCTCGACTACATCGAGTCCGCCGGTGTCACCACACAGTGGGCGTCGCTGGCCGAGATACTTCGCGGCACGGACAGTTGGACCCCGTTCGTCTCCCCCGAACGCATTGCCGGCGCCGTCCTGGTCACCCAGCCCGCAGCAGTTGTCGCCACCGGTCTGGTTGCCGCCGCCGGCCTCGCCGGGCTCTGCATGCGGTCCATGCCTGCTCGCGGCCGGCTGACACTCATCCTGTTCGTCGGTATCACCGGCCTGGCCGCGGGATACGTTGGTGAACTCAGCTCGCCGGTGTCGGAGTCGGTACGCCTGTTCCTCGACTCGGCGGGCGCGCCGCTGCGCAACGTCCACAAGCTCGAGCCGTTGGTCCGTCTGCCGCTGGTGCTCGGACTCGCACACCTGCTGGCCAAAGTGCCACTACCGGGATCGGTTCCACTCGCCCGATGGCGCCGCGCGTTCGCCCATCCCGAGCGCGAACCGATGGTCGCACTGACCAGCCTGATCCTCGTTGCCCTCACCCTCTCGACTGCCTTGGCCTGGACGGGAAAGCTCGCTCCCCGCGGTGCTTATCCGGACGTTCCCTCGTACTGGAACGAAGCAGCGCAGTGGCTCGAGGACAACACCTCCCCCGGATCGGAAGCCGAACGAGCCCTGGTCGTCCCGGGAGCGCCCTTCGGCAGCCAAGTCTGGGGTCTGACGCGTGACGAACCGCTTCAGGCGTTGGCGAGTACGCCGTGGGCGGTGCGTGACTCGGTCCCGCTGACCCCTCCCGGCGCGATCCGAGCGCTCGATTCGGTGCAACGTCTCATCGCCGACGGACGTCCGTCGGACGGCCTCGCGCAGACCTTGCTTGGGCAGGGCATCCACTACCTGGTGATGCGCAACGACCTCGACGGCGAAACGTCGCGATCGGCCAGGCCGATACTCGTGCACCAGGCGGTCGAAGGCTCGCCGGGGATCGAGCGAGTCGCCCACTTCGGTGAAGACGACAGCCCCGAACAGATCGAAGGGCTGGTCGCGGACAGCGATCTGCGTCCCGGTTACCCGGCCATCGAAATCTTCGAGGTCACCCCGCCCGACGGCACCCCGGCGGTCAGTGGCCCGTACTCCGTCGACCTGAACCAGGTTCCGCGTGTACAAGGTGGGCCGGAATCGTCTGTGCGACTTCACGAAAGCGGGCTGGTTCCGGGGACCGGGCCGATGATTCTCGCCGCCGACGCCGAAGCTGCGGGACTGCCCGTCGATTCTGTCACCGTCACCGACACACCGCGCGATCGAGAAACCGATTTCGGTCAGGTCGACAACCACAGTTCCGCCCTTCGCACCCCCGACGACGCTCGTCGTACCTACAATCTGGTGCCCGACTACCCGGTTGCGAACACGCCTCTCGCGGAAGGCCGTTGGAGCGGAGCTTCGATCACCGTTTCCAGCGCCGCCTCCGACGCCACCCAGCTGGGCGGCACTTCACCGTCGAGCAGTCCCGCGTCGACGGTCGACGGCGATCCGGCCACCGGCTGGTTCAGCAACGGCATCGAGCGCGCACTGGGCCAGTGGTTGCAGATCGACTTCGACACACCGATTTCCAGTGGGTTGCTTCATCTGACCACCAGTGCCGCGGCAATCGGAGCTCCCGTCAAATGGCTCGAGGTCTCGACACCGAACGGCAGCACGGCGGTGAAGGTGGAGCGTCCCGGTGAGCCCATCACCGTCTCGATCCCGGGCGGCAACACGCCGTGGGTACGCGTCACAGCGACTCACACCGAAAACGGATCTCCTGGAACACAGTTCGGCATCAGCGAACTCTCCGTCGAAGACTTCTCCGATCGCAGCGCGCCGAAGACCGTACCGATCCGTTTCGACACAGTCCTGCCGAGCACGCCGACGGGCGCATCTGTGAACGCGTGGAACCTGAGCCAGGAGTTCCCCGGCCGCAACGCCTGCGCCGACTCGACGGACCGCGTGCGGTGCAGCAATGCATTCATGGCGATACCGGAAGAGCCGAGCCGCTTCCAGCGCACGCTCACGGTGGCCGAAAACACAGTCGTTGCACCGACACTGACTGTCCGAGCGCGTCAGGGCAACGCTCTCGAAGACCTGCTTTCCGTCCCCGGCCGAATCACGGCTTCGGGTTCGAGCGACATCGGCGACACACGCGGATCTGCCTTCGCTGCCACCGACGGCGACGCACGCACCACGTGGTCGGCGCCGCAGAGCACCACAGAACCGGGCGGCCCGAAACCGACGCTGACTCTCAATCTTCCCGAGCCCACCCTGGTCACCGGCCTGGACATCACGCGGGGACTTGGCACTCTGCCGTCGCTGCCGACCAGTGTCGCGGTGAATCTCGGCAACGGGCCGCAGGTGCGAGAGCTGCCCGAACCCTCGGACGACACGCCTCGAACCAGTCGAGTTACCCTCTCCCCCTTCGTCACCGACAAGATCGTCCTGAGCATCACCGATTGGGAACCGGTCCTCGATCAGACGGCGCTCGGCTTCGCCCAGGCGCAGCCCACCGGCCTCGCCGAGGTCGGCGTCGTCGGTGCCGACGGAACCCCGATCGCCGGTTCCGGAGTGCAGGGCGCAGAATCATTCGACAACCGCACCGTCACCGTCACCTGTGGCGACGGCCCGACCATTTCGGTTGCCGGACAGCAGTTCCCCACCTCGATCACGGCGACGGCGACGCAACTTCGGACCGGCGCACCCGTCGAGGCACGTGTGTGCGGTCTGGACGCTTCGGCGACTTTGCCGGCGGGACAGCCTGAAGTGGTCGTCGAACCAGGCCCCGCATTCTCGGTCGACAATCTCGATCTGACGGCTGTCGGTCCTTCAGCCGCGCAACGGAATACACCGCTCGAATCGACCGCGTGGACGGCGAATCACCGCGAACTCACCGTCACGAACTCGTCCGCCGATCAGCTGATCGTCAATCCCGAGAGCACCAGCATCGGTTGGATCGCCACGGCGCCGGACGGTTCCGAGCTGACGCCGGTGGTCGTGAACGGTTGGCAGCAGGGCTGGATCGTGCCGGCAGGCACCGCGGGAACCGTCACCATCGACTTCCCCAGCGACCGTTGGTACCGCCTCGGCATCTTCGGCGGGCTCGTGTTGCTGATCCCGCTGTTGTTCGCGGCTCTTGTCCCCACGCGCCGAGAGCCCAAGCCCCTCACACCACCCCGACCGTGGCGCAGCGTCGCGGCAGGATGGGTGGGCGTGCTCGCGGCGGCCACCGTCATCGGCGGCGGAGTGGGAGCGGCGATCGCAGTTGTGTGCTCGATCCTCGGACTTGCCGCGCTGCGAATCTTCGGCCCGGCTCGGACCGCACGCATTCTCGTCGGCACCGCCGGCGTGGCCGCGATGATCGGCATCACGCTGCTCTCGACCGGACCGTGGCGGGCGCCGGGCGGCTATGTGGGCGACTCGTTCGCGATTCAGTTCTCGATGTTGGTGGCCTTGGTCGTGACCGGGTTGGCCGCGTTGCCCTTTGCCGGTTCACCGATGTGGCGGCGCTTCTCCCACCGCGTGACCGCGACGCGCGCCGGTTCCTCCACCAAGGCGTAACTGGCCGAGGCCACAGCGACGCTCAGGACGACCGTGAGGGCCAGGACGTAGAAGAAGCTGCCCGAGAACGGAACTATGCCGAATACGGGGAACACAGCGTTCAGTACGGCCAGGTGCCAGATGAACAGGCCGTAGGACCAGCGTCCGATTGCCAGCGCCAATGGACTGGCCAGGAACCGATGCTGCGATTGATCGCGCAGAACCAGTGGCGCGATCAACGAGAAGCTGATGATCGCACCGAGTGCAATCTTGATCGCGTACTGCCACGGCTCAGGCCGCACCAGACCTTCGGGCCCGGCCAGATCAGTGCACGAGAGAACGAAGGCGATAAAGGCAATCAGGGTCAGGAGTACCCGACGGTGCGCGAGGCGATGCACCCATGTCGACGGGCCCACTGCCAGCTCGGCCAGCACCATGCCGGCGCCGAACCACGGCAGGTAGCCCGGCAACCAGTTGTCGTGGTGGATAGCGTCCGGCGTCGGAATCGGAATGAATGCCCACGTCAAGGCCAAGACCGACACCCCGAGCAGAAGCGGCAGCCGGAACCGGACCGAGTTTCCTCGTAGTCGGACCATCAGATACGCGAAAAGCGGCAGCAGAACATAGAACGCCACCTCGACCGACAGGCTCCACATCTGCGTGAGGCCCTCGGTGAGTGTCAACGGCACGAAGACCTGCGCCAACCCGAGATTCGCCAGCCACACTTGGTAGCCCCCGCCGGCTCCGGGCAGGAACAGCAGGATCAGGACCACTGCCACCCAGTACGCCGGCAGAATGCGCGTCGCGCGGGAGATCCAGTACCGGACGGTCGACTGCGGCTGCCCGATTCCGCGAGCCTTTGCCGCGTGGGGGCGCCACAGGAGAAATCCGGACAAGGCAAAGAACACCGCTACGGCGAGATCGAGTCGACCGAACGCGCGCCCGATCGCACCGGACTGCGCTTCACCGGTCTGGAACGCGACATGGGTGACGAGGACGCCGAGCGCGGCCAATCCACGCATACCGTCCAAAGCCGGAACGAAGCCCCGAGCCTGTGGCGGGACCGTCTGAGAGGAATTCGTGGAACTGATCATCACGGATAAGTGTGCACCCCAGGCCGATTGAGGGAAACCACCAGGGACTCACAACAAAATGCCTGGCCAATTCATGCCCTCATGCGACAAACCGGGCCGGTGGACTGTTAGTGTTCTGCCACACATGGTGTCCATCGGGGGCCCCATGCGATCTGCGCAGCTCATATTGTGCCGGTTGGGGAACCTCGAAAGACTTAACGGGTTAGGAGTCACAGCATGGCGGAACGCTCAGGGCCGAGCCGGATACTTCCTTGCATTCTGGTGGGCCTCGGTGCCTTCCTTTTGGCCATCGCCATCCTCATTCCTACCTACACGGTAGGCAAGCTGGAGAAGACGCCACTCGACCTCGAGGTGACC
>NZ_JBJURM010000018.1:0-145872 GCF_046097995.1 Rhodococcus sp. 5A-K4 | reverse complement strand
CGGATCCGTTTCCGATGCCGGAGAGCAGGAACAGGGCGATGAATCCGAGAACGAATGTCACCATGATTCCGGCGCTGGCGACGCCCGCGGTGTTGTCGTCCATCGTTCCGGCCGTCACGAGAATCGATGCAGCGAATGCCATGGCGACAAACGTCCACATGGTGATCTTGCCGCCGCCTATCCGGTCGGCCAGCTTGCCGCCGAGGGGGCGAGCGATCGAACCGAGGAGAGGACCGATGAAGGCGATCTGTGCTGCATGCAGCGCGGCCGCGGCCGGAGTGGCACCGCCGGCGAGGAAGTTGATCTGCAGAACCTGACCGAAGGCGAAGCTGAATCCGATGAAGGAACCGAACGTACCGATGTACAGGAAGCTGATCACCCACGACTCGGAGAACTTGAGTGCCTTGGCCATCGAGCGCAGGTCCGACTTCTGGTTGCCCAGGTTGTCCATGAACAGCGCGGCACCGACGGCAGCGGCCGCAATGAACACGAGATAGACAGCGCACACGATCCACGGAGCACGGTTACCGACTGTGGCGATCACCAGCAGACCGATCAGCTGGATCATCGGTACACCGATGTTGCCGCCGCCGGCATTGAGACCGAGCGCCCACCCCTTGAGGCGTTGCGGGTAGAAGGCATTGATGTTGGTCATCGACGACGCGAAGTTGCCGCCGCCGATACCTGCAGTGGCCGCTACCAACATGAACGTGGTGTACGACGCACCCGGGTTCATCATCAGGTAGAGCGTGAGAAGTGTTGGTACGAAGAGGAACAGCGCACTCATGACGGTCCAGTTACGACCGCCGAACCGTGCGGTGGCAACCGTGTATGGAATGCGGAGGACCGACCCGACAAGTGTGGGCACTGCGACGAGGAAGAACTTTCCGGCCGCGTCGATGCCGTAGATATCCGTCGGCATGAACAACACCATCACGGACCAGATCGACCAGATCGAGAAGCCGACGTGTTCGGCTACCACTGACCAGATCAGGTTCCGCTTCGCGATGTCCTTGCCGCCGGATTCCCAGGCGTCGACGTCCTCTGCATCCCAATGCTCGATGTAATGACTCACCAGGGCCTCCTGAATATGTTGGAGACCCAAAGGTAGAAAACGGTTATTGCGCCGGTGCTGCGTGCGATGACCGCGAAGTCAATTGATCCTCACCCGGTAACAAGACCGGGTGTGAGCTAGTTTTTCGCAGGTGCGTGCCAGGAATCCTCGAGCATCCGAGGCTTGCATGCCTGATAGGCGCCCAGGAGCACCACGATCACCGCGACGACGAGCAGGCCGAACGGCGCAGCGTATCCACCGGACACGTCGTGGAAAACGCCGAACAGGAGCGGACCGAGGCAGGCAACGGAGTAGCCGATGCCCTGGGTGAAGCCGGACAGTGCCGAGGAACCGATGTGCGAACGAGTACGCAGGTTGATCAGCGTGAGCGACATCGGGAACGTGCTCGGACCGAGGCCCAGGACGACAACCCACACGACCGGCGCCGCCATCGGGGCAAAGTACAGCCCGCCCATGCCGACCAGGTAGCAGACGGCACACGCGATCACGACAGGGAAGGGATTGGCCATGCGGGCGCACAGGGTCGGCGCACCGAAAGCTGCGACGAGCCCGATCACCGAGAACATTCCGACCATCGTTCCGCCGAACGCATCACTGGCTCCGGCGTCACGAAGGATCGAGGGAATCCACGTGAACATCGAATACGTGATCAGTGAGGTCATGCCGAACATGCCGGCCATCCCCCAGGCCACGGGAGAACGCCAGACCTGACCGCGTGGCTGTTCTGCCACTGCCGCAACCGAATCCGATGCATTCTCGACGGACCCGGCTTCGTTCGCGCGAGCCTTGCGCGAGCGAGCGAGGGTGATCAACCACGGCACGGCTGCGGCGAAGCCGAAGGCGGACCACCAGCCGATCGAGAACCTCCACCCGAAGGCGTCGGCAACCGGGACTGCGACGAACGCCGGAACGATGGTGCCGATCTGCACGGCCACGATGTAGACCGAACTCATGGTGGCGAGGCGATCCGAGAAGTACCGCTTGACCAACGGTGGGATCACGACATTGCCGATTCCCATGCCTGCCAGTGCCAGAGCCGAAAGGGCCAGCAACGACCATGTCTGAGACATCATGGCGCGCAACAGCATTCCGACGCCGGCCATGAGCATCGCGACGAGGGCCGTTCGCTCGAGCCCGATACGTTTCGCGATGGCGGGAGTGATGAGACCGAAGATGGCGAACATTGCGGTCGGAACCATGCCGAAGACACCGACGATCGAGGCGGAGAAGCCGATCTCGTCGCGAATCTCGGCCGCCAAGGGCGAGAACGAGGTCACCGCAAGTCGAAGTACGAGCGCAGACATCGCAATCGCAGCGAAGACGAGCACACGGCCTTGTATCAACGAGCGGGTTTCGGTTCTCTCCAGTTGAGCAGTCACCGGGAAATCATAGGATGACCGGACGAACTCGCACAAGCGCGGTAATCTAACGTCACATTCACACCACTTACCCGGACCCGAGGAAACAACCACGTGCAACCCGTTCGACGCGCAAGTCTCATCTCGCAGGTCACCGAACAACTCCGCAACGAGATCCGGAGCGGAACCTGGC
This sequence comes from Rhodococcus sp. 5A-K4, assembly GCF_046097995.1. Lineage (NCBI taxonomy): Bacteria > Bacillati > Actinomycetota > Actinomycetes > Mycobacteriales > Nocardiaceae > Rhodococcus > Rhodococcus sp. 5A-K4. The sequence goes on along the minus strand of NZ_JBJURM010000018.1, from coordinate 143,246 downwards.
CGATCGGTTCCAAAATCCCCACCGAACCGGAACTGTCGGAGCTGACCGGGACCGGTCGCAATACCGTGCGCGAGGCGGTCCAGGCGCTCGTTCACGCCGGAATGCTGGAACGTCGTCAGGGATCGGGCACCTACGTCGTTGCTGTCTCCGACCTCGGTGGCACTCTCGGCAACTACTTTGCCGGCGCCCACCAGCGGGATGTACTCGAACTTCGGCGCGCACTCGACATCACCGCGGCCACCCTCGCCGCCGCACGGCGAACCGAAGACGACATCGCCGAACTGACGCGACTACTCGAGCTTCGCACCGCGTCATGGGAGGGTCAGGACATCGACGCTGCCACCACCGCGGACGTCGCCCTGCACCGAGCAATCGTCGCGGCCAGCCACAACGAGGTCTACCTGGAGTTCTACGACTCCCTGCTCCCCGTCATCGAGACCACGATCCAACAGCACATCGATGCAACCGGCGAAGGATTCCACTCGCAGCACGCAAACCTCGTCGACGCTGTCGTCGACGGGAACACCGTGGCCGCCTCGAACGCCGCACGCGAGCTGTTCGAGGGCCTGGTCTCGGACTTCGGTACCGGCGCCCCGATCTAGAGCAGCAAGCGCACGATGTCGGAAGTACGGGCCAACCCCGGGAACGCGTCCGCCGTCGAGCGGGGATGCAGAACATGAACTGCCAAGCGGAACATCACCGCACGTAGAAGCATCTGCGGCCACTCGGGGAGATCTTCCCACCGGCCGACCAGTGCCTCGTCTGCCCCGCCCCACGAGATCGCGTCGACCACAGCAACGGCAGCGGCCCACGCAGCCGGTCGCCAATACGGCGTGATGTCGGTGATTCCGGGGGCCATACTGCCCGAGAACAGCACCGTCCCGAACAGATCGCCGTGCACGAGCTGGTCCGGGCTCTGCACCGGCTTCCGCAAAGTAGCGAGCCCGGCAATCAGTTCCAGACTTTTGCGACCGTCAGGAGTGGGCGTCTCGAGTTGCTCGACGCCCTTCGCGATCCTCAGCGGAACCGTTTCCCATGCCGCGCGATCAGCGGCGACGAATACGTCGACCTCGGCCCACGGCGGCACCGGCGGTTGTGCAAGGAAACGCGGGCGCTCGAGCGAGGCCGTCGCCGCATGCAGTCGGCAGGACATCGAGACCACTTCGTCGTGACGTGGTTCCGGCGATCCGACGATGAATGTGTCGGCACGCCAGCCCGAGACGACGTAACGACCGTCGGTCGAACGCACCGGTCGAGCCAGCCGAACGCCGTCGACTTCGAGGTTCTCTCGCACCTTCGCCGACCACGCTGCGCGGGCATGATCCGCGACTGCTGAAAGGACGACGTCTCCACACAGCCACCCGCCGTCCCAATCCGCACCGAGTGGGATGGGATCGACTTCACGGAGGCCGAAGGTGGAGCACACGTGCTGGGGAGGTTGGCCTGTGCTCACACCCCAACGCTACCGGTGCGCGGCGCCGCCTCCCGCGAGGCGCGCCTAGTAGACCGGCAGACTCGCATCCACCTGGTTCGCCCAGGCGATCGCGCCGCCTTGAACGTGAACTGCGTCGGAGAAACCGGCGTTCTTGAGAAAGGCCAGTGCCTCGGCCGAACGAATGCCGGTTTTGCAGTACAGAACTATCTGCTTGTTCTGCGGCAACGTCGCCAGAGCTTCACCGGAAAGGATGCGGTCCTTCGGGATCAGCACCGCCCCCGGCAGATGCATGATGTCCCATTCAACCGGTTCTCGTACGTCTACCAGCTCGATCGATCGTCCCTCGCCGATCATGGCCTCCAGCTCCGGCGCCGTGATCGTAGAACCGACAGCAGCAGCGCTCGCCTCTTCGGACACGACGCCGCAGAACGCGTCGTAGTCGATCAAGGCGGTGACCGGCACGCGGGTCGGATCACGCTGAAGGCGGATCGTCCGGAACGTCATCGCAAGAGCGTCGTAGATCATCAGGCGCCCGAGAAGCGGTTCGCCGATCCCTGTGATGAGCTTGACCGCCTCGGTCGCCATGATCGAACCGACGGTCGCAGGCAGGACTCCGAGCACACCACCCTCGGCGCACGAGGGGACCATGCCGGGCGGCGGCGCCTCCGGGTAAAGATCGCGATAATTCAGTCCCGCGCCGTCCGGGGCGTCTTCCCAGAAGACCGAGACCTGCCCTTCGAAGCGGTAGATCGAGCCCCACACGTACGGCTTTCCGGCGATGACGGCGGCATCGTTGACGAGGTACCGCGTCGCGAAGTTGTCCGTACCGTCCAGGATCAGGTCGTACTCCGAGAACAGTTCGACCGCGTTGGAGTTGTCCAGGCGGAATTCGTGCAACCGGACGTCGACGTGCTCGTTTATCTCGAGAATCGACTCCTTCGCGCTGACCGCCTTCGGGCGTCCGACGTCGGAGCGTCCGTGAATCACCTGACGCTGCAGGTTCGACATGTCGACCTCGTCGAACTCGACGATCCCGATGGTGCCCACTCCTGCGGCCGCGAGATAGAGCAGTGCAGGCGAACCCAATCCACCGGCGCCGATGAACAGGACTCGCGCATTCTTGAGCCGCTTCTGGCCGGTCACGCCCACGTTCGGGATGATCAGGTGCCGGCTGTATCTGGCAACTTCCTCCCGGCTCAACTCGGCTGCCGGCTCCACCAGTGGTGGCAATACGACGGGTGTTGCAGACACCGCGAAACACTCCTAGTTCAAGACGAGATCAGGGATTCTCGATCCGGTCACGCTCGAGGGTACGGCCACGGATTGAAGCGGCACGTGAGTCCGTTCATCGGAACGACGCCCTCGGGATCAAGCCTAGCGATGTCGTTGTTCGCGGTTCCGAAGGTCTGCTGCATCATGATCGGTGCGAGTCCGCCTTCGGTCTCGCACGGCTGATGAGCGGCGTATCCGATGGCATGGCCGACCTCGTGATTGATCTGATACTGCCGATACGAACCGATGTCACCCTGGAACGAAATGGCGCCTCGCACCCATCGCGGTTCGTTGAGCAGGACTCGGTCCATGCTCGGGTTGTAGCAGGATCCTTCGAGTTCGATCTCGTATCCGCAGCCTTCACGGATAGTCATCTGCGAGGTCAAGGAGATCCGGAAGTCCGGCTCGCCCGCGTCGACGCGCCGGAACGCGACCTTGGGATCATTGGTCCAACTCTTCGGATTTGCCAGCGTCTGATCGACCATGCGTCCGTACGATTCGTCACCGCCGAAACCGGTCGTGTCGACGCCGTCCTCGATCTCGACCGTGTACGTGAACTCGCGTTCGGTTCCCTGTCCGACCTTGCCCGTCGTACCCGGTACGACGTGCCACGTTCCGCCGCCCGCGACGGTGAACGGACCACCGTCGGGGAGCGCGCCGGACGGTATCGACGACGCAAAGGTTCCGTCTCCGGCCGGCGGCGCACCGATGACGTCGGTTCCGTCGGTGCTGTGGGCGAGGTCGGCAGTGGCCGACGTCTTGCTCGCGGTGTCTGTGGCGTCCGGACGTACTGCGTCGACGATCACAAGGATGGTGAGCACCACGAGAACCGGAATCGCGTAGGCCCGCCAACCGTATGTCGAGACGAAGCGCCCGAGCTTGCTCTGCTTTCGCGCTGCCCGGTCCGGCCGCGGATTACGCGGGGTTCGGCCCACTTCTCGTTTGGTCGGATCCCACTGGGCACGCAAGGGCTGATGGGAGGAAATGCCGCGATAGTCGCGTTCGCCGTAGGCACGATCATCCGGCACCTCTGGCCGACGTTCGTCGCGGGGCGCTCCAGTTCCGCTACGCATTCGACGTTCCTCACGTTCAGGGTTCTGCGTAGTTCGTCCACGCATGCGCGGTCCCCCTGGGTCAGTCACGTCGTCCAGAATCTCACACACGGCAAGTCGCTCGCCCGGGCTGACCGAAACATGCTGGTCCTGGCGTGTCATGGCAACCCGTCCTGTAACGAGAAAGACCGCTGGTCTCGCTCACCGAGGCACGCGCGACTCGCCCGGGCGACACACGGTATCGTTCATTCGGCTACGACCGGTGTGACGGAGGATACTGGCGGGTACGCACACGCGACTCGCGGATCCGCGCGCCGACCGAATTTACTTTTGCTCAGATTGGAAGCGACATGACAGAACTCGCGGATCGGACAGACTCCGATCGCGGTACAACGGCTGGCAAGCCTGCCGGAACACGTCGCAGCACCCGACTCCCCCGCGATGCGCGCCGCCTCCAGCTCCTCGCAGCTGCAAGTGAGGTATTCGTCGCGAACGGGTACCACTCGGCCGGCATGGACGAGATCGCCGAGTGTGCCGGTGTCAGCAAGCCAGTCCTGTACCAACACTTTCCAGGCAAGCTCGAACTGTATGTCGCAGTCCTGCAGAGTTATGTCGACAGCCTCATCTCGGGTGTACGCCAGGCCCTGCGATCGACGACGGACAACAAACAGCGTGTCCGCGCCGCAGTCCAGGCGTTCTTCGACTTCGTCGACAACGACTCGCAGGGCTTCCGCCTGGTGTTCGAGTCCGACATCATGGGCGAACCTCAGGTCCAGACACGCGTCGAACAAGCCACCGAAGCCTGCGTCGACGCCGTGTTCGACCTGGTCAGTCAGGATTCCGGACTCGATCCGTACCGCGCGCGCATTCTTGCGGTCGGTCTAGTCGGTGCCAGCCAGTTCACGGCGCGGTACTGGCTCGAAGCCGCGCGGCCGATCCCCAAGGAAGAGGCCGTGGAAATCACCGTGACACTGGCGTGGGGCGGTCTCTCACACGTGCCGCTGCAGGCCGAAACCAAGTAGCCGGAACCCGAATGGGCGGGCAGTCTCACGACTGCCCGCCCATTCTGCTGTTACAGCTACGCGTCAGACGGTAGGCGCGAATCCGACCTTGCGGATATCGGACGGACCGATCTCCACGTACGCCACACGAGAAGCCTGCACCAGGAACTTGCGGCCCTTGTCGTCGACGAGAGCCAGAACCGGCTCGCGGCCACCGAGGACAGCCGCGACCAGTGTCTCGACCTCGTCAGGGGTCTGTTCGCTGTTGACGATGAGCTCACGCGGGCTGTCGATTACACCGATCTTGACCTCCACGGTCAACCTCCGAACTGTTCGTGAATTACATCCGTTGTCGACGCAAGGCTAATGCAGCAGCGACCGCCCACGCTCCTCTGCACGCTGTGCCCAGAGCGAACAGGCACCTAGACGAGTCCGAGAATCGCCATCCGCTCGGCGTGCTTTGCCTGCATACCGTCGAACAACGCGACAACTCCGTTGAGGTCACCCGAGGCCGAGATCACCAGATCCGTGAGGTCCTCACGCTGCGCCAGCACGAACTGTGCCTGCGTGATTGCTTCACCCAGAAGACGGCGTCCCCACAACATCAGCCGGTCCTTGGCGCGGGTGCTGGCCTCCACTGCTGCCTTCACCTCGAGCACCACGAACTCCGAGTGGCCCGTCTGGGACAGAACGTCCTCGACGATCTCGGCGACATCCGCCGGGAGGGAGTGCCCGATCTCGCGGTAGAAATCGGCAGCGATTCCGTCGCCGACGTACGCCTTCACGAGCGATTCCAGCCACGTCGACGGTGTCGTCGACGCGTGATAGTTGTCGAGAGCACGAACGAACGGGTCCATGACGGCAAAGATCTCGTGGCCACGTTCCGTCAGCGCCGTTTCCAGAGTCTCGAAGTGGTCCATCTCGGCGGCGGCCATGCTGGCGAACGCCACCTTGCCTCGCAGGTCCGGTGCCATTTGTGCGTCCTCCGCCAACCGGTAGAACGCCGAAATCTCGCCGTAGGCGAGAACGGCAAACAAATCGATCACGCCGGGGTGATCGGAAGCGACTCGGCCTCCGGTTCCAGCGTCCGTCGAAGCATCAAGATCGTGTGCGCCCATGACTACGAACTGTAGTGCTTCGACGGCCGAAGCGACCGCCAAGGACCGCATGTCCGATTCGGTGATCTTCGACATGTCATCGCGAGGGGCGGACAACGTGCAGCTACAATGGTCTTGGGAGTTCGCCAGTTCCCCCCGGCTCTTATGGTTAGCCGGGACGGCTGCTTTAGGTCAGCCGACACGACTGTGCTCACGCGGACCCCACCGATAATGTGCGCGCACCTGCATCGACGGTTGTTGCCCGCTTCGCCGAGATCTCCGGACGGTTCGAATTCGTCCGAGTGGAATTCAGTGCTGAGGCGTAGGCATGACCGAAGAAAAAGAGGGCATCGACATCGGCCGATTTACGGCCTGGCCCCTTACCTTGTGCGTGCGTACCGCCACGAGGAAAGGCTAGTCCCCTGAGCAAGATCACTGTCGACCACGAAGACGAAGCAACCGAGAACACCGTTTCCGTCCAGCTCGACGACACCCATGTACCCCCGAGCTTCGCCGAACTCGGTGTCCGCGACGAAATCGTCCGCGCACTGAACGAGATCGGCATCGAGCGCACATTCGCCATCCAGGAACTCACCCTTCCGTTGGCTCTCGCCGGTGACGACCTCATCGGTCAGGCCCGCACCGGAATGGGCAAGACCTTCGGTTTCGGCGTCCCGCTCCTGCATCGCATCGTCACCGCCGAGAACGGCACGGCTGTCCTCGACGGCACGCCTCGCGCTCTGATCATCGTTCCCACCCGCGAGCTGTGCATCCAGGTCGCTCGCGACCTGGAGAACGCCAGCAAGTACCTCCGAGTCGGCGACCGCGGTCTCCAGGTTCTGCCCATCTACGGCGGTCGGCCGTACGAGGCGCAGATCTCGGCACTGCAGAAGGGCGTCGACGTTGTCGTCGGCACCCCGGGTCGCCTGCTCGACCTCGCCAACCAGTCGCACCTGATCCTGGGCAAAGTGGGCGTTCTCGTCCTCGACGAGGCCGACGAAATGCTCGACCTCGGATTCCTCCCCGACATCGAACGCCTCATGGGCATGGTCCCCGACAAGCGTCAGACGATGCTCTTCTCCGCCACGATGCCCGGCCCGATCATCACCCTGGCTCGCACCTTCCTGACGCAGCCGACGCACATCCGCGCCGAGGAAGCCGAATCCTCCGCAGTGCACGACCGCACGAGCCAGCACATCTACCGTGCGCACGCTCTCGACAAGGCCGAGATGGTCGCCCGTGTTCTGCAGGCCGAAGGCCGCGGCGCGACGATGATCTTCACCCGCACCAAGCGCACAGCCCAGAAAGTCGCCGACGATCTCGCCGAGCGCGGCTTCTCCGTCGGTGCCGTCCACGGTGACCTCGGACAGATTGCCCGCGAGAAGGCCCTGAAGGGCTTCCGCAACGGCAAGGTCGACGTGCTGGTCGCCACCGACGTCGCCGCACGCGGCATCGACATCGACGATGTCACCCACGTCATCAACTACCAGTGCCCCGAGGACGAGAAGACCTACGTCCACCGCATCGGTCGCACCGGCCGCGCCGGACGCACCGGTATCGCCGTCACGCTGGTCGACTGGGACGACATTCCTCGCTGGCAGCTCATCGACAAGGCACTGAGCCTCGGAATCCCCGATCCGGTCGAGACGTACTCGAGCTCGCCGCACCTCTACGAAGAGCTGTCGATTCCGGCCGACGCCAAGGGCACTGTTCGCAGGGCCAAGGCCGCCCCTGAGAAGGCTGCAACCGACAAGGCAGCAACGGACAAAGCAGACGCGCCGAAGACGGCCGACGCCGACGGCAACGAAGAGAAGGCCGCGCCTCGTCGCAACCGGACTCGCCGCCGTACCCGCGCCGGTGCTTCGACCGACGCCGCGACGTCCACCACCGCCGGCGCCACCACAGCTCCCCCTTCGGCACCGGCTGCAACCGCTACCGAGAACTCGGACGAAGACGGAGCGGCCAAGCCGCGTCGCCGTCGGCGTCGTCGCCCCGCGGCTTCCGCGACGGCAGGCGCCGCAGAGTAAGCTGCCGATGTGCTGGCTCCCGAAAGGCGTACTCGCTCAGATGTGATCGGTGCGCTGGCAATCGCGCTGGCCGTAATCGTGGCGGTGACCGTGGTGTGGTTGCGCAGTGATGCGCGCGGAACCACCTCGGTCACCGCCGAATCTCCACTCCCACCTCTGTCGACGTCGGTGTTGTTACCCGACATCCTGAAGCAGACGTGGGAATCTCCCAGTGCCGACTCGACGGCACCGATCACCGTCGGAAATGCCGTCGTCACCGCCGACGGTTCCGACGTGATCGGCCGCGACCCGGCAACAGGCGAAGAAGTGTGGCGATACGCGCGCAACATTCCCCTGTGCGGTGCGATCGGTTCGTGGGATCGCGTCGTCAGCGTCTATCAGGACAATCGCGGTTGCTCTCAGGTCACGTCACTGGTCGCCGACACCGGCGCCCGAAAGGACCAGCGCAACAGCGACGCCGATTCCGCGGTCACCTTGTCGGCGGACGGCACCTATCTGATCTCACGCGGCAGTGAGCGAATGGAACTGTGGCGCTCGGACCTCGTCCGAACTCTCGAGTACGGCAGGGTCGACGCGAAGGTCAATCCGAACAAGCAACCCCGCACCGGATGCACGCTGCTCGACGCTGCGTCGAGCGCCAACCGAGTCTCGGTACTCGAGCGTTGCCCGGGTGAAGCCTCCAACAGGTTGACGGTGATGAACCCCGCACCGAAGGACGCCCAGGAACCCGAAGAGTACGGATCCTCGATTCTCCTCGGCTCCGAAGGCGCCCGCCTGCTTGCCGTGGCCGGCGAGAAGACGGCCGTCTACCTCCCTGCCGCCAACGGAACCGCTTCTCGCATCACCATTTTCGACGGAACCGGCAATCCGATCGTCGACTATCCGATCGAGGGAGCGGTGACCGAAGGGGCCCGCACCCACGCCGACAAAGCTTCGATCACCTGGTGGACCGGCTCGCAGACCGTCAACCTCCGCCTGAGCGATCTGGCTCCGACGTGGATAGTCAACGGAACGTCCGGGCCCGGAAGCATGGTCGCCGGTCAGATGCTCATCCCCGTTCCGGGCGGCATTGCAGCCGTCAGCCCGTCGGACGGAGCGGTGCAGCGCATGATCGCAGTCGACCGCGGTGAGACGACGACGCCGATCGTGCTCGCCAGTGCGGGCGAGACGATTCTGGAACAGCGCGGCGATACCTTGTTCGCGCTGCGCTAGAAGCTCTCGCCTTCCTCAGAGCGCCAGTTCCGGCGCGAAAGTCACGACTTCATTTCCAGCCCAATGCTTTACGAGATTGTCGGCGAGTTCTCGATAGGCATCCGCGCCCTTGTTCTTTCGCCCGGCAAGGACCGTCGCGCCGGAAGCAGAGGCCTCGGCGAACTTGACGGTCCGTGGAATCGGCGGCGCCAGAACGGCGAGGGAGTAGCGGTCACTGACGTCAGCGAGTACGTCGCGACTGTGCGTGGTTCGAGCGTCGTACAGAGTCGGAAGTGCGCCGAGCAGAACAAGATCCGGGTTGGTGATGGCTTGGACTTCACGAACCGTACGCAGCAGCTGTCCGACGCCGCGGTGTGCGAGGGTTTCGCATTGCAGTGGAACCAGAACCGACTGCGCCGCAGTCAATCCGTTGAGTGTGAGCACACCCAACGACGGTGGGCAGTCGATGATGATGACGTCGTAAGAACCCAGGAGCGGAGACAGCGCCCGCTTGAGCGCGAACTCTCGACCGGGTCGCATCAGGAGCAGCGCTTCGGCGCCCGCGAGATCGATGGTGGCCGGCAGGAGATCCATACCGTCGTCCGTTTTCAGCACGGCGTCGACCGCGTCGAGATCACCCGCCAGGACCTCGTTGACCGAACGCTCGAGGCGATCCGGGTTGTGTCCGAGCGAGAACGTCAGGCAGCCCTGCGGGTCGAGATCCACCACCAGAACTCGTTGTCCGAGCGCGGACAAAGCCGCACCGAGAGAAGCGACGGTAGTGGTTTTAGCCACGCCGCCCTTTTGATTCGCCACTGCGAGAACCGTCGTCACACGTAGATCCTTGCGCACTTCGCGCCAGGAGGCGAGCTACACACGCGAGGCAGCCTGCAATGATGGTCGACATGACCTCCCAGTCCGCCCCCTCGTCGATCCCCCTCGGTGCTCGCGTCGTACTCATGCGCCACGGTGAAACCGAGTGGGCACGCACCGGGAAACACACGGGCCGGACCGAGGTTCCGCTGACTCCGCTCGGCGAGATGCAGGCAACCGCGACCGGAAATCGCTTGCGAACCCTCGACCTCCGGAACCCCATGATTCTGACGAGTCCGCGGCTGCGCGCACAGTTGACGGGTGATCTCGCCGGCCTGCCGGAAGAGCGAACCTGGGATGCACTTTCCGAATGGGACTACGGCGACTACGAAGGCCTCACGACGCCCGAGATCCGCGCAACGGTGCCCGATTGGACCGTCTGGACACACCCGTGCCCGGGCGGCGAGCAGACCGATCAGATCCATGCCCGCACCGACATGGTGCTGTCGATGGTGCGTTCGCAGCTACCCGAGCGGGACGTGATCCTGATCGGGCACGGCCACTTCTCACGCGCGCTCATCGCCCGCTGGCTCGAGCTCCCGGTCACCGAAGGAAAGCGTTTCGCGTTGTTCCCGGGCGCTTACACGGTTCTCGGTTACGAGCACGGCGCCAGCCACCTCGTCCATCACAACGTGCCGCCGCTCGTGGAGGCTTGAGGCTTAAGATTCTCCCCATGATCCGACGCGCCACGCCCGCAGACGTCCAGCCGATCACCGACATGATCTACGAGTTGGCGGACTACCAGAAGGCCCTCGACGAGTGCACCGTGAAGGCGGAACAGATCGGCGAGGCATTGTTCGGGCCGGCCGCGACGGCCTTCGCGCACGTCGCTGTGAATTCGGCTGACGACGTCGTCGGCATGGCGCTGTGGTTCCGCAATTTCTCCACGTGGGACGGCGCCCACGGCATCTACCTCGAAGACCTGTACGTCAAGCCCAGCCAGCGCGGATCAGGCCACGGAAAGGCTCTTCTGGCCGCGCTCGCCAAGGAGTGCACCGACAACGACTACACCCGGCTGTCCTGGTCGGTGCTCAATTGGAACACGCCCTCGATCAAGTTCTACGAGTCACTCGGTGCCGACGCGAAGACGGAGTGGACCACGTATCGCCTGACCGGCACCCACCTCGGAGCTCTTGCCGCCGAAGCCGAGTAGGACTGAAGCAGGGTAGGCGTTCCGTCCTACTTGTCCCGCGGCTCTTCGGTCTCGTCCGGGTGTCCCTCTTCCGGCGACACCTCGTCTGCGTACGCTCCGTACTCCGCTGCCATCCATCGAGACGTCGGAGCCGAGAACAGGCAGCCCAGAGCGCCGAGAACGACGACACCCAGAACGATGCCGAGCGGCACCTGATGCGAATCGGTCAGGAGCGACCAGGCGACCGGCAGGAGCAGCAACTGCGCGACGACGGCGATTGCCCGGCCCCACCGGCGGCCCGTCAGCAAAGCGATACCGGCTGCCAACACCGCGCCGCCGAGGATCGCGACCCAGGCAGCAAATCCGTATCCGTTGGTGACGCTCTGATCGTGGCCGGTCGCGCCGCGAATCACTGCGACGATCGCGAACCCGGCGGCAACCAGCCCTTGCAGCGTCACGAGGGCACCTGCCCATGTGACTGTCTTGGGCAGGGCGTTCGGACTGGCGGTATTCGGCACGAGGCCAGCCTAGAACACGACACCGGATAGGCTCATGCCCCGTGCGCGCACTGCTGATCGTCAACCCCAATGCCACCTCCACCACCGCTGCCGGTCGTGACCTGTTGGCACACGCCCTCGAGAGTCGGGTGCGACTTACTGTGGCGCACACCACACATCGGGGACACGCTGCCGAACTGGCGCGCGAAGCCCACGAAGACGGCTTCGGCTCGGTGATCGTCCACGGCGGCGACGGAACGGTCAACGAAGTGGTCAACGGACTGCTCGGGTCACCGCATCCCGCGTCGATGAAATCGGTTCCGGTCGGTCCGATCCCGACGATCGCTGTCGTCCCGGGAGGCTCGGCAAACGTTTTCGCGCGCTCACTCGGTATTGCCGCCGACCCGATCGACGCCACAAACCAACTCGTCGATCTACTCTCGGAACGAACGAGACGCCGAATCGGGCTCGCACACTGCGACAACCGTTGGTTCACGTTCAACGCCGGAATGGGCCTCGACGCCGATGTATGCGAGGCCGTCGACGCCAGCCGTAAGAACGGTGACGCCGCCACACCCGCCCGGTATGTCCGAACCGCAATCGCGGCGTTCTTCCGTGCCAAGCGAGCCGAGCCCGCCCTGACAGTCCACCTACCCGATCAGGATCCCGTCTCCGGAGTCCACTACGCGTTCGTGTCGAACTCGAGCCCGTGGACATATCTGGAAGAGCGTCCCGTACACACCAATCCGGGAACGACCTTCGACAGTGGACTCGGCATCTTCGCCATGACGAGCACCAAAGTCCTACCGTCTCTGCGGGTTGTGCGACAGCTCCTCGCACGCGGCGCAGAACCGAAATCGAAGGTCCTTCTACGCACCGACGACGTCCCGACAATCACCATCGAATCGTCGCGACCGATCGGACTGCAGATGGACGGCGACTACATCGGACTTCGCGAAAAAGTCGAATTCACCTCGGTCCCGGATGCACTGGAAGTGTTCGCACCGATTCCGACGTGAGTCAGGCAACACGTTTGACCTGCAAAAACACTGGTGCCAAATAGTCGAAATCGGGTAAAATGCCGGTGACGCCCAGGTGGCCGTCAGGTGTGTCACAAATTAGTGAGTTGGCCCACGAACCCGTTCAAACCTATTGACATACCGCGAGTTCGTGAAAGCATTCACAAGTAACAGTGCGGAAACATTGATGACGCACACACAAACTCATTGGTACCAAATGGTGTGAATACACACCCAATTAAGGAGCGAAAAAAGATGGACTGGCGCCACAACGCAATCTGTCGCGACGAGGATCCCGAACTGTTCTTCCCGGTGGGAAACAGTGGACCGGCCCTCGCTCAGATCGCTGATGCCAAGGTTGTCTGCAACCGCTGCCCCGTCACCGCCGAGTGCCTGTCCTGGGCTCTCGAGTCCGGTCAGGATGCAGGCGTCTGGGGCGGAATGAGCGAAGACGAGCGCCGCGCACTCAAGCGTCGTAACGCACGTACCCGTGCACGCACTTCCGTCTAGGTCGAACCGAGACGTTCGACTCGCGGCGGAGAACAGCCCCTCCGCACAGTCGAAGACGACAGCCCGACACCACATGGTGTCGGGCTTTTTGTCTGCTCGAATCGCTAACGCTGCTCGAATCAGTAACGCGCAGTGCGTCTACCGAGCGGCACACGCAGAACCGCGTCGGTGCCGCCACCGCTTCCCGGGTGCAGTCCGAGCGAGCCACCGAGTTCAGCGCCCAACAAAGTCCGCACGATCTGGAGTCCGAGCCGATCGGACTTCTCGAGGTCGAAGTTCTCCGGCAGGCCGCGCCCGTTGTCGTGGATGATCACGTCCAACCAGCGCGCAGAACGCTCGGCGCTGAGTGTGACCGTGCCGGTCACTCCCGGATCGAAAGCGTGCTCGATCGCGTTCTGCACCAACTCCGTCAGCACCATGACCAGCGGGGTGGCGCGCTCGGCGGAGAACACTCCGAAACTGCCCTCACGCCGAATCGCCACCGGCACACCCACTCCCGCGACATCGGAGAGCATGGGAACCAACCGGTCGATCACCTCGTCGAGATCCACCTCTTCGTCCACCGACATCGACAAGGTGTCGTGAACGAGGGCGATGGACGTCACGCGCCTCACCGACTCTGTCAACGCCTGTCGCGCTTCGTCGTTGCCGGTTCGCCTGGCCTGTAGACGCAGAAGCGCCGCGACGGTTTGCAGGTTGTTCTTCACTCGATGGTGAATCTCGCGGATGGTTGCGTCCTTGCTCAGGAGAGCGCGATCACGACGCTTGACCTCGGTGACGTCGCGGACGACGACCGCCGCACCGACATGCCGGCCGCCCGGCTTGAGAACCAGGGCTCGCAGCAGAACGGTCGCCCCGCGCGCCTCGATCTCCATACGGCGACCGGGCTTGTCCGCCAACGTATCTCGGATGTATCCCGCAGCTTCCTGAGACTCGAACGGGTCGGTGACCAACGAACGGGTCAACGCCGCGAGGTCTTGGCCCACCAAATCCGAACTCAGACCCATCCGGTGATAGGCCGAGAGCGCGTTCGGGCTGGCATAGACGACGGTGCCTTCGGTATCGAGACGGATGAAGCCGTCGCCCGCACGTGGGCTCGAGTTCGTGTCGGAGCGCGATTCTCGGATCGGGAAGGTTCCGTCGCTGATCATCTGACACAGGTCTTCGGCGCAATCGAGATACGCGAGCTCGAGCGGACTCTGCGCTCGCTGGTGCGACAGGTTGGTGTCGCGGCTCAGAACCGCGATGACTCGCCCGTCCAGACGCACCGGAACGGCTTCCCGACGCGGCGGCATTCCTTCACGCCACGTCTCGTCTTCCCCGCGCACGACGCGGCCCTCGACGAGAGCGCGAAGAACCTGCGGGTGCTCGGACTCGGAAACGACCGTTCCGACTGCGTCCTCCGGAAAAGCCGTCGATGCCGTTGTCGGCCGGCAATGCGCGACGCAGATGACCGTCCCCTCGGATCGGTTCTTCTCCGATTCGGTGCCCACCCACAGGAGAACGTCGGCAAAGGAGAGGTCGGCGAGCAGTTGCCACTCCCCCACGACGCGCTGGAGATGGTCGACCGCCGCACCGGGAAGATCGGTGTGTTCGGCGAGGAGGTCACTGAGAGTGGACATCGTCCGGCTTAGGAGATCACGGCGATCAGATCGCCTTGCTGAATCACGTCGCCGACCTTGACGCCCACCGTCGTCACCGTTCCCGGAACCTCGGCCAGGACGGGAATCTCCATCTTCATGGATTCGAGGATGACCAGGGTGTCGCCGTCCGCAACGACGTCTCCCTCGCTCACGACGACCTGGTAGACCGTCGAAACCATCTCGGCGCGCACGTCTTCTGCCATCGTGAACCTCACTTCTGTCGGAACTGCACTCTGACCACGAAAATACGTCGACGGATCACTCGATCGACCTGCCAATGGAACCACACCGGCATCGGCGTGAAACAATGACGCGAAAGAAACAGAAGGGAGACCAATCATGGGTAAGCGTGGTCGTAAGAAGCGCAGCCGTAAGGGCAACGCCGCTAACCATGGCAAGCGTCCAAACGCCTGACATGTAGCGCAACAAAACGTCCGAGGGGCGGGGAAGCATTGCTTCCCCGCCCCTCGGCGTTACTGCCTTCCGACTGCTGCCGCTCAGATCTTCGCTGACGGGCTAGCTGTCGGTTTCGGTAGTCGTTATGACGATGGTCCGACGCAACTCGACGGTGAGCCGCTGACGCAGGCTTTCCGGCGCGTGGTCTCCACCGCACTTACGGTTGATCAGGCTCTTGACCTTCTCCTCGATCCCGTAGGCCTCGAGGCACGATCCACAATCGTCGATATGACGCTGCAGGCGAGCACGACTCGAATCGTCGCATTCACCGTCGAGCATCAACCAGACGTCGGCGATGACTGCCGAGCAGTCGAGCCTTTCGAATTCGTCCTGCTCACTCATCGTGTGACACCTTCCGTCTCGGTGGCTGCGACTGTGGCTGTGTCGACCGCGCCGTCCCGATTGAATCCCCGGTCTTTTGCGACATCGGCCAAGAGACCACGCAATTGCTTGCGACCACGGTGCAGTCGCGACATCACCGTTCCGATGGGTGTGCCCATGATCTCCGCGATCTCCTTGTACGGGAATCCTTCGACATCGGCGTAGTACACGGCCATACGGAATTCCTCGGGAAGCGACTGCAGCGCCGCCTTGATGTCATCGTCAGGCAACGCGTCGAGCGCCTCCACCTCGGCCGATCGCAGCCCCGTCGAGGTGTGCTCGGCGGTGGCGGCCAACTGCCAGTCGGTGATCTCGTCCGTCGGATACTGCGCGGGTTGGCGCTGCTTCTTGCGGTACGAGTTGATGTAGGTGTTCGTGAGAATCCGGTACAGCCAGGCTTTCAGGTTGGTACCGGCACGGAACGAACGGAAAGCGGTGTACGCCTTGACGTACGTCTCCTGCACGAGATCCTCGGCATCAGCCGGATTCCGCGTCATGCGCAGGGCAGCGCCGTACAACTGGTCGAGCAGCGGGAGCGCGTCGCGCTCGAACCGGGCAATCAACTCATCCGCAGTTTCGGGCGTTTCGGACACAGCGCCGTCGATAGGTTCAGTTACCCCTGACGGTTCGTCCTTGGGCCGGTCGTGTTCCAGCACTCTGATCCCTTCACTAGCCGTAGGGATCAAGGTTACCGCCAACTGAAGATCCGACCCACGGGCCGGTGGTGGCTCACACACAGCCAGCACGGTCGCTCCTTCGCTTCTCGGGACAAGTTTCATCAACTGGTACCAACACGGGAGTCTGCGACTCTGTTCCCGGCCTGGTCGGATGTACCTGTCGGCGATCCACATAGGGTGCTCCTTATGGCCGGAACAGCGACCCCTGCGACCGCACTTCTCGACAAGTCGAAGACACCGCACCGCGTTCACAGCTACGACCACGATCCTCGCGCCGAATCGTTCGGCGACGAGGCGGTCACTGCACTGGCCGAGTTGGTAGGAGTCGAGGCCGCACAGATCTTCAAGACCTTGGTCGTCAAACTCGACACCGGCAAGCTCGCCGTCGCGGTCCTGCCGGTCCCGAACAAGCTCTCGCTCAAAGCCGCAGCCGCTGCCCTCGGTGCAAGCAAAGCCGTCATGGCCGATCGCGCCGAAGCCGAGCGTTCGAGCGGCTACGTCTTCGGCGGTATCTCGCCGCTCGGCCAGCGCAAGAAACTGCCGACCGTGATCGATGCGTCGGCGCTCGACTGGGACCGCATTCTCTGCAGCGCCGGTCGACGCGGGCTCGAGATCGAGCTGGCTCCGACGGACCTCGCGCAGTTGAGTGGCGCGGTCACGGCGCAAATCACGGCGGGCTGAGTATCCGGTCGCTACGTTCTCACCATGCGACCACACCTGAAAACTCTTGCACTGACCGCTGCAGCGGCAGCTCTCACCGTCTCGCTGACGGCCTGCGGGAGTTCGGACAATGCCGCCAAGGAAGTCACGGTAGTCGGATCAGGGCAGGTCCGCGGGGCGCCGGACATCCTCAATGCCGACATCGGCATCGAGGTGGTTGCCCCGGATGTATCGGGAGCGGTCTCGGAGGCGAATGACAAGGCCCGTCAGATGATCGACGCGATAGTCGCCGCCGGTGTGGCCCCCGAGGACGTGCAGACAAGCGATCTGTCCGTCCAGCCGCAGTACGACGCCAGCGGCGGACCGTTCGTCGGCGGCAACGTGACCGGCTACCGGGCAACCAACTCGGTACGAATCGTCGTGCGCGATCTCGACAAGGCCTCTTCTGTCCTGGACGCCGGCATCGCGGCGGGTGGAAACGCGGCACGGCTCGGTAACGTCGCCTTCGCCATCGACGACGACTCTCAGCTTCTGGCCGACGCTCGCACCCGGGCCTTCGAGGACGCGAAGAACCGTGCCGAACAGTACGCGGATCTGTCCGGTACGTCGCTCGAGAACGTCGTGACCATCACCGAGGCACACGACACGAGTGGCGGTCAGACCATGCGCGCTCCCGACGCCTCGATGTCCGACATGGTCCTCGCCCCGGGAACCCAGCAGGTCTCGTTCGAGGTGACCGTTACCTGGGCTCTCGGCTGACCACTAGAGCAGGCTGATCTGCTCGCCGGCACGGTCGACGTCCGGCTCGATCAACTCGTGCCCGTTGTTCTTGACACTGTTGACCAGCGGCCGGACTCGATCGACGTCGATCCGCTCGAAGAGGTCCGGTACCGGTTCGAGCAGAGCCGAATCGACGGTGTTGTCGGGATCGAGCCACGCCTCCCAGCGGTCACGAGGCAGGGCGAGGGGCATGCGGTCGTGAACCTGCTCGAGGTGACCGAGAGAGTCGACTGTGACGATCGAGCAGCTCAGGACGGGGCTCGCGTTCTCGACCCTCGGGTCCCGCCAGGCAGACCACACGCCCGCCATGAACAGCCGTGATCCGTCGTCGGGGTGCATGTAGTAAGGAATCTTCGCTGCCTTTTTCCCGCCGGTGGCCTCGGTCTGCCACTCGTACCACCCGTCCATGGGGACCAGGCAACGCTTGAACTTGAAGGCGGTCCGAAACGCCGGCTTCTCCGCCAGCGAGTCGGCGCGGGCGTTGAACAGGACCGGGCCTTTGCCCAGTTCCTTGGTCCACGACGGCACCAATCCCCACCGCATCCGCCGAATCCTCTTGGTCGGATCGCTGTCGGGGTTCTCCCGATCGTGGCGTTCGACGACGGTCAACACCTCGGTCGTGGGGGCCACGTTGTAATCGGCTTCGACGGGCGCCGAGTGGTCCGTCTCGTCGAGCGCATCGAGTTCCACCGCCAGGGTGGCCGGGTCCGCTGTGGTCGCATACCTTCCGCACATGACACCCAGGGTGGCACGGTTTCGACCATTCCCCCACCGATGAGAGAAGATGGACCATGTGAGTCTGAGTCTGTGGAGCGCCCCGAGGGCCCAAGCACCCGTCGATGCAGTGGTGACGCTGCCCGGATCCAAGTCCATCACCAATCGAGCTCTGATTCTTGCCGCACTTGCGGATGGCCCGTCCACGATTACCGGTGCACTTCGCAGCCGTGACGCCGACCTGATGATCGCAGCTCTGCGTGACCTCGGCATCGGCGTCGAGGAAGCCGGCGATCCGACCACGCTTCGCATCACCCCTGGGCCCCTGCGCGGCGGCGAGGTCGACTGCGGCCTGGCCGGCACCGTGATGCGCTTCCTGCCGCCGCTCGCCGCGATGGCCGACGGCATCGTCCGCTTCGACGGCGACGAGCAAGCACGCACACGCCCCCTCGGCACCATCTTGGAGGCACTGCGCGGTCTCGGCGCTCGGATCGAGGGTGACGCACTCCCGTTCACCGTCACCGGAACCGGATCCCTACGCGGAGGAACGGTCACCATCGACGCATCCGGCTCGTCGCAGTTCGTCTCCGGTCTGCTGCTCTCGGCTGCCGCCTTCGAAGAAGGTGTCACCGTCCACCACGACGGCAAGCCCGTCCCGTCCATGCCACACATCGACATGACCGTCGAGATGCTCCGCCTAGCCGGAGTTTCCGTGACGACACCAGCCACGGGCGGAGACGCAGACACGTGGCGGGTGGCACCGGGGCCGGTGCGCGCCGTGGACTGGGCGATCGAACCCGATCTCTCCAACGCCACACCGTTCCTGGCCGCAGCCGCTGTTACCGGCGGAACCGTCAGCGTCCCGATGTGGCCGTCGTCGACGACGCAGCCCGGCGACGCGATCCGCGGGATCCTCGCCTCGATGGGCGCCGACGTCACTCTTGCCGACGGCGTGCTGACCGTTCGCGGCCCGGAGAAACTGCGCGGCATCGACATCGACCTCCACGACGTGGGAGAGCTGACCCCCACCGTCGCGGCCCTGGCCGCTCTCGCCGAGGGCACCTCGCATCTACGAGGTATTGCACACCTGCGCGGGCACGAGACCGACCGTCTGGCCGCCCTCGCCGACGAGATCAACAAGCTCGGCGGCTCGGTCACCGAAACCGACGACGGCCTGACGATCGTTCCCGCGGAACTCCATGGCGGACAATGGCTCTCGTATGCCGACCACCGCATGGCAACAGCCGGCGCCATCATCGGCCTGGTCGTCGACGGCGTCGACGTCGACGATGTCGGAACCACAGCCAAGACACTGCCCGGCTTCGAGAACATGTGGATCGACATGCTCGAGAGTTCGCCGGCGACACCGAAGGCAAGCTTCTGAGTCCGCGGCAGTACGACGAGTCCGACGTCCGGGTACGTCCCGGCCGCGGATCCCGCCCCCGTACGAAGACTCGGCCCGAACATCTCTCGGCCGAATCGGGGATGGTGGTGTCGAAGGATCGTGGCCGTTGGGGTTGCGTCCTCGGCGGCGATCCCGACCGACTGATCGTCACGATGCGCGCCCGCGAACTTGGCCGAACCCCCATCGTCGTCGGCGATCAGGTGGACATCGTCGGCGATCTGTCCGGCAAAACCGACACCCTCGCCCGCATTGTCCGGGTCTCCGAGCGTTCAACGGTTCTGCGACGGACGGCCGACGACACTGATCCCTTCGAACGCATCGTCGTCGCGAACGCGGAGCAGTTGCTCATCGTCGTGGCACTCGCCGATCCCCCACCGCGCACCGGTTTTGTCGAGCGCGCACTGGTCGCCGCCTACGTGGGTGGCCTGACACCGATCGTCTGCCTGACCAAGAGCGACCTCGAACCACCCGAGGAATTCGCGAGCACTTTCGCCGACCTCGACATCCAAGTGGTCGTCGCCGGTCGCGACGATCCCCTGGACGAACTGACGCAGATCCTCGAGCACAAGTTGACCGCCCTGATCGGACATTCCGGCGTCGGAAAATCGACATTGGTCAATCGCCTTGTCCCCGATGCCAATCGAGCGGTCGGCATCGTATCCGGCGTCGGCAAGGGCCGGCACACATCGACGCAATCGGTGGCACTCCCCCTCGCCGGTGGCGGCTGGGTGATCGACACCCCGGGCATCCGTTCGTTCGGTCTGGCGCACATCTCGCCCGAGAACGTGGTGGCTGCATTCTCGGATCTCGCTGCGGCGATCGAGGATTGCCCGCGCGGATGCACGCACCTCGGGCCGCCGGCAGACCCCGAATGCAAGCTCGACCTGCTGGAGGGCAAATCCGCTCGACGCGTCGTCGCTGTGCGACAACTGCTGGAAGCGATCAAGTCCAACGATCAGTACTGAGCGACACCCCTTGGCTAGAACAGCAAAGCGGCCCGGCACCATGTCGAATGGTGTCGGGCCGCTTGTTGCGTCTGGTCAGCGCAGGCGGGAAATCAGCGCAGGCCGAGGAGGCTGCGCAGCTTTCCACTCTTGCGCTTACGTGCGATGGCGCTCTTGAGACCGTTACGACGCCCGGTCACGGGATCGACAGTCGACGTCAGTTCGCCGTCGAACATCCGCTCCGACGCCGTCTCGGGCGCATTGTCGACGGTGTCCTTGAGGTACTTGTTGGGCAGCGACAGCTTGGCGATGGTGCGCCAGGACTTGGCGTACTGCACGGCAAGTGGGCCCGTCGTGTACGGCAGGTCGTACTTGTCCGCGAGCTGACGCACCGTGACCGCGATGTCCTTGTAGCGGTTGCTGGGCAGATCGGGGAACAGGTGATGCTCGATCTGGTAGCTCAGGTTGCCCGTCATGAAGTCCATGAGCGCGCTGCCCTCGATGTTGGCGCTGCCGAGCATCTGACGCAGGTACCACTGGGCCTGCGTTTCCTTGTCGATGTCTTCCTTGGTGAACTTCTCGGCACCGTCCGGGAAGTGACCGCAGAAGATGACCGCGTTGGTCCACACGTTCCGCAGGGTGTTGGCGGTGAAGTTGGCCGACAACGTGCTCTTCCACGCCGGGCCGGTGATGGCCGGGTAGATGACGTAGTCGCGCAGGACCTGCTTGCCGATCTTCTCGCCGACCTCGCGGAGCTTGCGCTGGGTCTCTTCCTTGTCGGCGCGGCCCTTGGCCACCTTGCCGAGCTCGAGGTGCTGTGCGGCGATGCCGTACTCGAAGAACAGCGCGAGCAGCGTGTTGTAGACCAGATTGCCGGCGTTGAAGGGCTTCCATCGCTGATCGCGGGTGACGCGCAGGAGTCCGTATCCGACGTCGTCGTCCATTCCGAGGACGTTGGTGTACTTGTGATGCAGGTAGTTGTGGGTCTGCTTCCAGTGCGCAGACGGGCCGGTGACGTCCCACTCCCACGAGGTGGAGTGGATCTCCGGGTCGTTCATCCAGTCCCACTGACCGTGCATCACGTTGTGCCCGAGTTCCATGTTCTCGATGATCTTCGAGAGCGTCAGCAGGCCAACTCCGGCGAGCCACGCCGGACGGCGACGGCTGGCGAAAAGCACTGCGCGGCCGCCGATTTCGAGTGAACGCTGCAGGCGAATGACGTTGCGCACGTAGCGCGCGTCCCTCTCGCCGCGCGACTCCTCGATGTCGCGACGAATCGCGTCGAGTTCGCGGCCGAGCGCCTCGATGTCGGCGTCCGTGAGATGTGCATATTCCTTGACATCTGCAATCGCCATGGAAAGCCTCCTAGCAGTGAGTTAGGCGCAAAGTAGTAAGTGCAGAACGATCATGACTTCGAATCGTTCAGATCAACTGCACCTACTGTAGCGTAACTTACGGCACCGTAGGTTAGGTTTTTCCCGATGTAACCTATATCACTTCCGGCGCTTCGGCATGCGAGAACGCGCCTGCGACTTGAGTGCGGTCAACAATCCGAGGCGCTTGCCGGTGACCGGATCGGTACGCAGGTCCTCGACCATCGCCATGGCTGCGTCCCGGAACCCTGAGTCACGGAACCGTAGTTCCGAGGACGTTTCCGGAGCATTGTCCGAGGTCGCAGTCAGCCACTTGTCCGGCAAGGCCAGCTTGTGGATCGTGCGCAGCGCCAGGAGATACTGCTTGAAGAGCGAACCGGTGGTGTACGGGAGATCGAACTTCTCGCACAATGCACGCATCTTCACGGCAATTTCGGGGTAGCGGTTGCTCGGCAGATCAGGGAAGACGTGGTGCTCGATCTGGTAGCTCAGGTTGCCACTCATGAGTCCCATGAGCTTGCCCGAATTGAAGTTCGCGCTACCGAGCATCTGGCGCAGGTACCACTCGTGACGAGTCTCCTGCTCGAATTCGGCAACGGTGAACTTCTCGGCGCCGTCCGGGAAGTGACCACAGAAGATGACGACGTACGCCCACAGGTTGCGCACGAGATTCGCGGTGGCATTGGCCGTCATGGTCGACTTCCACGCCGGCCCCGTCAGCGCGGGGAACAAGATGAAGTCCTTGCCCACCTGACGAAAGATCTTGCGCGCGAAGTCTTTGTTCGCCTGCGAGTTCAGTTGCCCCTTTTCCGCGCCCTCCAACTCGGCTGCCGCCGTGAGGTCGTGCAGCGCGATGCCCCACTCGAACGTGGCCGCCAAGATCACGTTGGCGATCGGCTGGAAGAGGTTGATCGGCTTCCACGGCTCGTCACGCGTCATACGCAGGATCCCGAAACCGAGGTCCTCGTCCATCCCGACGACGTTGGTGTACGTGTGGTGCTGGTAGTTGTGGGCACGCTTCCAGTGCTCGGAAGGACCGGTCTGATCCCACTCCCACGAAACGGAGTGAATCTCGGGATCGTTCATCCAGTCCCATTGCCCGTGCATGACGTTATGCCCGAGCTCCATGTTCTCGATGATCTTCGACAGGCTCAGCAGGGTCGTCCCGACCAGCCATGCCGGTCGGTACCGACTGCCGAACAGCGCGATACGCCCACCGAGTTCCAACGCCCGCTGGACGCGAATGACGCGACGAATGTAGCGGGCGTCCCGGATTCCACGAGAGTCTTCGATGTCTAGTCGAATCTGATCGAGTTCACGTCCGAGAGCTTCGACATCGGCCTCGGTGAGGTGCGAAAACTCTTTGATATCGGTGATGGCCACCGTGGTCCTCCGTGTGCCTAGAAGCTATGCGTCCAGCGTACAGTCGCCGGCGGCAGCGGAGATGCACGTCTGAATCCGCTCGCCCTCCGCGTGCTGTTTTCCCGAGCGTAGGTCGATTGCGTGGCCGGCGACGAGAGGCACGACACACGTCTGGCAGATGCCCATGCGGCAACCGAAGGGCATCAAGGCGCCGGACTGCTCGCCGGCTTCCAGAAGCGTCGTCGCGCCGTCGACGGTGATCGTCTTACCCGACTTCTCGAACGTGACCGTGCCGCCGTCCGCCGAGGCGTCGATGCGTGAAACCGCGAATCGCTCCATATGGAGTCGATCCTCGATGCCTTCCGCCTTCCAGACGTCTTCGAGCTCGTCGAGCAACGGAAGGGGTCCGCACGCCCAGGTGTGGCGCTCACGCCAGTCGGGGCAGACCGTGTCGAGAGAACTGAGTTTGAATTTTCCGTCGCGGCGAGTGAGCTGAACGTGACTCACGAAGTCCTCGTGCTCGGCGTGCAGTGCCGTGAGTTCGTCGGCGAACATCACGTCGGATTCCGTCGGCGCCGAGTGGATGTGCATGACGTCGGGCAATTGACCGCGCCGGTTCATCGTCCGCAACATGCCCATGACCGGAGTGATGCCACTGCCGGCGGTGATGAACAGGATCTTCTCCGGCGGCGGATCCGGCAACGCGAAGTTGCCCGAAGGCGTGGCCAGTCGAACGATGGTTCCCGACGGCACGGCCCCGCTGACGAGGTGGCTCGAGAGAAAGCCCTCTGGCATGGCCTTGACCGCGATGGAAATGCGCTTGTTCTCCCAGTTGGGAGGCGAAGTAAGTGAGTACGACCGCCAATGCCAGCGTCCGTCGATATGCAGACCGATGCCGATGTACTGCCCCGGCTGGTAGTTGAAGTCGAATCCCCAACCCGGCTTGATGACGATGGTCGCCGAATCCGTGGTCTCAGGCCGGACTTCGACGATCTGACCACGCAGCTCGCGGGCGGACCACAACGGATTTGCGAGGTGCAGATAGTCGTCGGGAAGCAATGGTGTGGTCAGCCGCGCCGCCGCACCACGAAGCAGATTGAGCTTCGACCGCGCTGCCGGAACTACCGACGCTGCCGGTGCCTCGATCCAGTCCTTCAGACCCATCAGACCTCCACCTCTCACCTTCCGAACCCACTGCCTACGGTACCGTAGGTTATCAGGTTACGGTACCGTAGGTTACTTCACGGTAAGCACATTCACAGCAGGTCGAGCAAGAACGGCAACTCCTGCGCGGCGTACCACGCCAACTCGTGGTCCTCCGCGTCGCCGAGCGTGAACTCGGCATCGGCGTCACCGAGATCCGCCGCGTCGACTATGCCAGCAGCGCGCTCGATGTCCGATTCTGCCTGTTGGAGGTCGACATGCACAGATGCAACCTGAGCCATCGTCAGAGGACCCGCCAATCGAACTACAGAATCGTCGAGATCGGGCCGCAACTTCACATCGGCATCGTCGACGTCGGCGGCAACGACAGCACGCCGGAAGGTGACGTCACCCTCGGTTCCGGCGATCAGGCGCAGCGACGCACGCGCAGCCTCACCCATGGCGACCTCGGCCAACTCGTCGTCATCGCCCGCCGCGTACGACTCACGCAGAGTCGGGGTGACCGCAAAAGCCGTCCGGCTCATCGGGTCGAACTCCTGATCTGCGACCAACTTCTGCAAAATCTCGACCGTCGCCGGTACGTACACCCTCATGAGACCACCTTCATGCTCGTTCGTCACCGACTCGCATCCGTCAATTCCTCGAGTGACTCGAAGATCAGCGAACGAACGACGTCGACGTCCGACATCGCGTCACGGTCGGCATTCAAACCGTAGTAGACATTTCCGTCGTACGACGTCAGGGCGATGCTGAGTGTCTGATTCTTGAGCAGTGGCGACACCGGATACATCTCCAGCATCCGAGCCCCACCGAGGTAGAGCGGGAACTGTGGCCCTGGCGCATTGGTGATCATCAAGTTGAACATTCGCTGCGACAGACTACTGGCCGCACGGGAGCTCATCGCATGCAGCGTCGCCGGCGCAAACCCAGACATTCGCACCATCGTCTGCGCGGTGACCCGCCGACCCTGACGCGCGAATGCCTCCGTCGCATGCGCCACGTGAGAGAGCCGAACAACCGCGTTGGGTTCACCGACAGGCAGGTCGATGAGGAACGACGAAACATGCCCCGGCGCCTGCGGATCGTCGACGTCGGGACTCTCGGGGCCGTCCGTGTACACCGACATGGGCACCATCGCCCGCACGATGGTCGCCTCGGTCACCGGCTCACCACGCGAGAGCAGCCAGTTCCGCATCGCGCCCGCGATGACGGTGAGAATCACGTCATTGATCTCGCACCCGTACCGCGCGCGAATACGTCGATAGTCCTCGAGAGACGTCTTGGCCACCGCAAGGCGTCGATTGCGCGAGATGGTGGCGTTGAGCGGGCTCGACGGGGCCACCTGGGTCGCCGTTCGAACCACTTCCGCAAGTTTCCCGAGTGCACTCACAGCCTCGGTGACGGATGTGGTCACGTCGTTGAACGCTGCACGCGCCCGTGCGATCCCCTCCCCCGGGCTCGTCACGAGATCTGCCATTGCACTGACCAACAAGCTGGTATCGCTCGGCGGCCTGGCGGGCATCCACAATTCTTCGGGGCCTGGCGCTCGATTCTTCTCCGGATCGAAGATCACCTGACTGATCTCTGGAGCCGCCTCGCCGTCCACCAACGACGAATGAGACTTCGTGAAGATGGCAAATCTGTTTCTGGTCAGCCCCTCGACCAGGTACATCTCCCACAACGGCCTCGTGCTGTCGAGTGGTCTCGACGTCAGCCGCGCGATCAGATCCATCAGCTGTTCATCGGAACCTGGTTTGGGCAGAGCCGATCGGCGTACGTGATAGGTGATGTCGAAATCCGAGTCGTCCACCCACACGGGGCGGGCCAGGCCGAACGCCACCTCACGCACTCGCTGGCGGTAACGCGGAACCGATCCGAGCCGCTCTTCGACCAGACGAAGCAATTCCTCGTGATCGATCCCGTTTCGCAGTTGCCTGAAGATCCCCAACGAGCCGACATGCATCGGCGTCGTCCCGGCTTCGAGGAAGTAGAAAGCAGCATCCTGAGTCGTCAGTCTGTTCACCATGGCTTCGTGTCCCCTCCGTCGCCGAGATCGAACAGAATCGACAACTCCTCGATGGTCGATTCCGAGCCGACGTGGTGGACCCCGACCATCCCGACCGCCACCGCCGCCCGGACGTTGATTTCGAGATCATCCACGAAAACGAAGTCCTCCGGCTCGACGCCCAAACGACTCGCCGCCAACAGATAGATCTCGGCGTCGGGCTTCGCCATCTCGACATCACCGGACAAGATCACGTCGTCGACCAAGACCCCGTCTCCGAGATCCCGCAACCACTGAGCATTGGCACCGCCGGGATCGTTGCTGACGATTCCCGTCACGATTCCGCGGGCCTTCACCGCGCGCACGACCGCGCTCAAGCCGTCGAGATCCGATCCCGGACCGAACAGCACGCCACCGACATCCAACAGAAGTCCCCGCACGCCATCACCCTAAGTCGCGATGGTGATCACGGCGACATCTCGAGCGTTTCGTGTCATGCTTCTCACCATCGCTCGGGGGAGCGAAGTCCGAGACGACCATCTCGGACGCACGATCATCCGGGGGGATGTCATGGAGCAGGACTGCACAATCATTCTCGAGCCGGCACCACAATTCGAGCCTCACGCGCATACCGTCGCGCTTACGCGGCCGCAGTGCCGACCCGACCGAGCGCAGTGCCGAACCGACCGAATGCTGCGTCGCCCACGAAAGACACCACACAACGGGACGTCGTCCAGTGCCGGTTTCACTCACGTGCTGGAACCGCAGTTGGCGGGTGCCGACATCTTCTGGAACCGATCACTTCGCCTGGTTCTCGAAACCGTCGACCGGCGACGAAATCCGCGGCAACTCAAGGGCGTATTGACGCCGTCCGTCCTGGAAGTTGTTGCGCGACTTTATACTTCGGAATTTTCGGCCCGGAAGCTGGGCGGCGCGGCCGTTCACCGCACCCACGTTCAAGCAGTGTCGAAGAGTACCGCCGAAGTCTGTGCGACGTACACACGAGGCACGCAGACATTTGCCGTCGCGGGTCGGATCGACCATACAGACGGAACAGGCTGGACGGTCACCGCACTACACGTGGTGTGACCGTCCAGCCTGCTGAGTACTAACTGCGCTGGTAGCTCAGCTGTACTGAACCTCAGCGCTTGCGCTTGGACTTCGGAGCTCGATTGCTCTTCGACTGCGTCCGTGCTGCTTCACGACGTTCGCGGCGCGAGGCGGCCCCGTCACCGGAGTCGGCGGCCGAGTCCCGCGTTGCCTTCGCCTTACCGTCCTCGTCCGGGCCGGTGTACGTCAATCGCGACGGACCTTCGTCGTCAAGTCCCTTGGCGCGCAACGCCGTCGGGGCAGCAGTTCCGGTTGTCCTGGCTGCGGCTTCCTGCGTCGGGAGCGGCTTGGGCGCCGTGGCGGACGCCGCAGCGGCCGAGCCGGCCGTGACGGAGATTCCGCTCGCGGGCTGCGCCGGAGCTGCCTCGACCTGCAGGTTGAAGAGGAATCCGACGGACTCTTCCTTCAATCCGTCGAGCATGCCGATGAACATGTCGTAACCCTCGCGCTGGTACTCGACCAGCGGATCGCGCTGGGCCATCGCACGCAGACCGATTCCCTCCTTGAGGTAATCCATCTCGTAGAGATGCTCTCGCCACTTGCGGTCCAGGACCGAGAGGAAGACACGACGCTCGAGTTCACGCATACCGTTTTCGCCGGCGATCGCATCGATCTCGGCTTCGCGCTTCTTGTACGCCGCGTGGGCGTCTTCGAGCAAAGCGGTTCGCAGGTCGTCACGGCTCAGGTCACTGTTGATGCCTGCGCCGTCCTCCCCTGCCAACGTCTTGTGATCGATGCCGACCGGGTAGAGCGTCTTGAGCGCGGTCCACAGCTGCTCGAGATCCCAGTCCTCGACGTATCCCTCGGCGGTGGCACCGTCGACGTAGGCGGTGACCACGTCAGTGATCATCTGCTCGACCTGGCCCTCCATGTCCTCACCCTCGAGGATCTGGCGGCGCTCCTTGTAGATGACCGTTCGCTGCTGGTTCATGACCTCGTCGTACTTGAGGACATTCTTGCGAATTTCGAAGTTCTGCTGCTCGACCTGAGTCTGAGCGCTCTTGATGGCCTTCGAGACCATCTTGGCTTCGATCGGGACGTCGTCGGGAAGGTTGAGGCGCGTCATGATCGACTCGAGTGCCGAACCGTTGAAGCGGCGCATGAGCTCGTCACCGAGCGAAAGGTAGAACCGCGATTCGCCGGGATCACCCTGACGTCCGGAACGACCGCGCAACTGGTTGTCGATACGACGCGATTCGTGACGCTCGGTGCCCAGAACGTACAGGCCGCCGGCGTCGCGGACCTTCTCCGCGTCTGCCTTGACCTCAGCCTTGACCTCGTCCAGGACTGCGTCCCAGGCTGCTTCGTACTCGTCCGGCGTCGTGACCGGATCGAGGCCCTTCTTGCGCAGCGCGATGTCCGCGATGATGTCCGGGTTACCACCGAGAACGACGTCGGTACCGCGGCCGGCCATGTTGGTCGCGACGGTGACCGCACCGGAGCGACCGGCCTCGGCGATGATCGTCGCTTCCTTTTCGTGGAACTTCGCATTGAGGACGTTGTGTGCAACGCCGCGCTTGGTGAACTGCTTGGACAGGTACTCCGAGCGCTCGACGCTGGTGGTACCGATCAGGACGGGCTGGCCGTTCTCGTGGCGCTCGACGACGTCGTCGACCACCGCGTCGAACTTGGCTTCTTCGGTCTTGTAGATGAGGTCGCCGTTGTCGACTCGGACCATCGGGCGGTTGGTCGGGATCGGGATCACACCGAGGGTGTAGGTCTGGTGAAGCTCGGCAGCTTCCGTCTCGGCGGTACCCGTCATGCCGGACAACTTGTCGTACAGACGGAAGTAGTTCTGCAGGGTGATGGTGGCGAGAGTCTGATTCTCCGCCTTGATCTCCACCTTCTCCTTGGCCTCGATCGCCTGGTGCATGCCCTCGTTGTAGCGGCGGCCGACCAGCACGCGGCCCGTGAACTCGTCGACGATGATGACCTCACCGTCGCGGACGATGTAGTCCTTGTCCTTGGTGTAGAGCTCCTTGGCCTTGATCGCGTTGTTCAAGTAGCTCACCAGCGGAGAATTCGCGGCTTCGTACAGGTTGTCGATACCGAGCTGGTCCTCGACCAGTTCGACGCCCGCCTCGTGCACACCGATGGTGCGCTTGCGGATGTCGACCTCGTAGTGGACGTCCTTCTTCAGCAGCGGCGCGATGCGAGCGAACTCGCTGTACCACTTGCTGGAGCCGTCGGCCGGGCCCGAGATGATGAGCGGGGTTCGGGCTTCGTCGATGAGGATCGAGTCGACCTCGTCCACGATGGCAAACGCGTGGCCACGCTGGACCAGGTCGTCCAGCGAATGCGTCATGTTGTCGCGCAGGTAGTCGAAGCCGAACTCGTTGTTGGTGCCGTACGTGATGTCGGCTGCGTAGGCGACGCGGCGCTCAGCCGGGGTCATGCCCGAGAGAATCACACTGGTCTCGAGGCCGAGGGCGCGGTGAACGCGACCCATCCACTCGGAGTCACGCTTGGCGAGGTAGTCGTTGGTCGTGACCACATGGACGCCGTCACCGGCGATCGCGTTGAGATAAGCCGGAAGAACCGACGTCAGAGTCTTGCCCTCACCGGTCTTCATCTCGGCGACGTTGCCGAAGTGCAGGGCCGCGCCGCCCATGATCTGCACGTGGAAGTGCTTCTGGTTGATCACGCGCCACGACGTCTCACGGGCCACGGAGAATGCCTCGGGCAGCAACTCGTCGAGAGTTTCCCCGGCGGCATAGCGCTCACGGAACTCGGTGGTCTTGGCTTTGAGTTGCTCGTCTGTCAGGCCTTCGACATCGGGCGACAGAGATTCCACATGCTCGGCGATGTGCTTGAGCCGCTTGACCATGCGACCTTCACCAACACGGAGCAGCTTCGATAGCGACAGCGACGGCACAGTCTTCTTCGTCCTCAATCTTCGGCGACAGGGGTCACACACTGAAAATCCGGCCGGGGTCCGAAAACTCCGGCCGGATTCCATGGTAGGCGCTACCGGCGGCGAGCGAGCAAACCCACCACCGATTGGGTCATGTCAGGCGGATCAATCCGTAGTCGAAAGCGTGACGACGGTAGACGACGGACGGCTTGTCCGACTCCTTGTCATGGAAGAGAAAGAAGTCGTGTCCGACCAGTTCCATCTCGTACAGAGCGTCGTCGATGGTCATCGGCTCGGCCGGGTGATCCTTCGTGCGGACCACGCGTCCCGGGCCGTCGTACTCGTCCGGCTCTTGGCCGTTCAGCGAAATGTCCGGTGTGACTCCGAGTGAGTCTGCGTCGACGAGGGAGGCGGTTGCCTCCGCGACGGACACCGGTCGCTTGTCGCCGTAATGGACCTTCTTGCGGTCCTTGGTTCGACGGAGGCGGCTTTCGAGCTTGTCGATCACCGATTCGAAGGCGGCGTAGAAGCTGTCTGCGGACGCTTCGGCTCGGGCCACCGGGCCTTTACCTCGAGCGGTGATCTCGACGCGCTGGCAACTCTTGGCCTGTCGTCGGTTGCGTTCATGTTGAAGTTCCACGTCGAAGTGGAATATGGAGGGGTCGAAGTGTTCGAGTCGCGCCAGCTTTTCCGAAACGTAGATTCGGAAGTGATCGGGGATCTCGACATTTCGTCCCTTGACTACGACGTCGGATCTCGGAGCTGCGGCATTCTCGGAACGCTCGATGGTGGCGTCCTCGATGAAAAACGAGGCTTGCGAAGGGGTCGTCACTCGTACCTCCCAATTACGGCCCCGCCCCACGGTGGGCGGCGGCAAATTCTGCAAGTACCGAGAGGGGATCCGCCCGGCACCAGTATCGAAGTACCACCTCCTACCAGTATTTTCGGGTGTGCCGCCGACGCTAGTACGTAACGCGCGCGAGTGCCACTGTTCCAACGAAATTCATCTAAGCCCCTGCAAGAACAAGCACGAGAGTTGTCCGAATCCCACTGAGCGCGAGAGCCCGAACCGACTCTGCCGCAGTCGCTCCCGTGGTCAGGACGTCGTCGAGCAGGACGATGTCGCCGTCCCCGACAATCGAAGAGACTGCAGTGGTGTCGAGAGACACATGACCGTTCACATTGGTCACCCGGTCGGCCGCGGACAGTCCGACCGAGTCACGTACGCCTCGCGTCATCCGGAGAATCGGACAGACACGTACCGGACACCCCTCGACAGAACCAACTTCCCGCTTTTCGCGCACACTCTCGGCTATCCGGCGAACCGGATCACCCCCGCGAGAACGCGCCGCTCGGGCGCGTGTGGGAGCAGGCACCAGCATGATCGGCATACGACCCCCGCCGCCGACCTCGCCCCACCGTTCCAGAGTGCCCAATGCGCCGGCCACAGCGATCCCCAGAGGCGTCGCGAGGTCTCGACGACCCCGTTCCTTCATCTCGATCACACTGCGCCGCCTGGGGCCGTCGTAGCGGCCGAGTGCCCAGACCGGCACGCCCGGGTCTACGCGCGGACTCAATTGAACCGGATGGTCACGCAGCAGTTCCGCGCACTCACCGCACCACAGTGTCCCCGTGCGGCCACACCCACCACACTCGCGTGGCAACAGCAGATCGAGCAATCCGGCACCGAATTTCTTGTCCCCCATGGCCGAATCATGAATCAGAGCACCGACATGCATCAGAGCACCGACATGCACCAGAGCACAGAGACGTCAGCCAGGTAGAACCGGAATCGCCTTCTGTCCGGTCAGCACAGTCACTTCACGCCAGCGTCGATCCCCGGCGGGGTCGTTGTTGTTCAGTTGGAACACCGCACGCGCGTCGGCGACGTACTCGGTGGTCGGCGACGCATCCACGGAGGTGACGGGAGCGGTCAGGTTTCCACTCGGCAGCGCGTCCATTCGTGAACCGTCTATCGCGACCTGGACGACCGGTATATCGGCTCCACTGCGCGCGATCACGATGGTGTCGCTGTTGCTCCAGTCGAGTGAGAGCGCGGTACTTCCCAAGCCGGACGCCACCGCACGCGGACTCGTCAGGGCGTAGACCCCGCTGGGTGTGCGCACGACCACGGCCAGGTAGACCTTGCCGTCGATGATCATCGCGGCTCGCACGCCGTCGCGGGATAAACGTAATTCAGAGATCGTGGAACCGACCGACGTCAAGGCCCCGACATCGACGTTGGTGACCGACACCCGACCGGTTCCTGGTTCGCGGACGACCCGAACGACGGTATTGCCGTTCACCGCCGCCCAGACAGCATTGTTGTCCAGCTCCCACGAAGGTCGGGTGATGGCGCTGCCTTCGAGCACCGGAGCGGAACCATCGCCGTATGTACCGAGCGACAAGTCGAACCGGGTGGCTGGATCCGGCCGAGCGGTGTCTGCGACGGCTGCGACCAACTTGCCGTCCCGCGAGAGGGCAGCCGCCGTGAGGTTGCCCGCATTGCCCGCGAAACCGGGCACCGGAGTCGCCTCCTGCTCGCTGACGCTCACCAGTGAACCGTTGCGCAGTGCGTGCAGTCCGACGGTCGCACTCGTGGTGGCCAGCGGGTTGGTCGACGCGACGTCGGCGGTGGTCCAGCCTTCCGCATGAGC
Source organism: Rhodococcus sp. 5A-K4 (assembly GCF_046097995.1). Classification (NCBI taxonomy): domain Bacteria; kingdom Bacillati; phylum Actinomycetota; class Actinomycetes; order Mycobacteriales; family Nocardiaceae; genus Rhodococcus; species Rhodococcus sp. 5A-K4. Next base: position 109,955 of record NZ_JBJURM010000018.1, on the reverse strand, counting down.
AGCGTCCAGCGGTTCGCCGTCGATCTCCAGAACGTACGGCCCCGCGACATCGGCATTGGCGAGCGTCCAGATGACTTGCGCTGCAAACAAACCGCGCGTCGCAGCATCCATCGGGTTGTCCAGACGGAAGTTGATGCGCACACCGCCGAGACCGACTCCGACCTGTCCCGGCTTGCCGTCGGCCTTGGTGATCGGACCGATCACCGACACGCCATTGCCGAGTTCGTTTCGTACAGCCGGCGCCAGCGCTGCCTTCGGTCCGTCGATCATCAGGCCGATCAGCTGAGCTGCCACCTGGTCCTGTCCGCCGGAGATCCAGCGAAGATCGGGGACGACTGTCTGGCTCGTCGGGTCGAGGAAGAACAACGACTTCCGCTGATATGCGCCGAGGAACTGCGGGCGCTCCATGATCACACCGGGTGGCAGATCGCTGATACGCCATTCGCCATCGGTCAACGTCAGCGTCATCTTCGCTTCGAAGCTGCCCTCTTCGGGGACGTACAGCCCGCCGGGGTCGAGGCGACCGACCTTGTTCACACGAATCGTGTACACCGCTTCGGAACTGGTTCGCGACGCCGACAGGGTGTCGATCTTGTCGACGATGACGGCACTGGCCGCGTCGTCCCAGCGCGCCGAGGCGTCTTTGGTGAGGTACTGACGGGCTGCAGCATGCCGGTTGGACGGATCGGTACTCGCCTTGACGAAGTCACGTACCAGCAAGTCCGGCTCTCGCCCCGATGCCGGTGATTCGACGGAGGTTCCGGGCACGGCTGTTGCCAGAGTTCCGATTGCCTGCGGCGAGGAGGATTCCGGCAGACTCGCGCACGCGCCGGTCAGCAACAGCACGCTGAGCGTTGTTGCGAGAAGTGCCAGACGGCGGCGGGTTCCGATCATGATCGATCCCCACCGTTGGACTCGTTCCGCGAGTCCGATTCGCGCGGAGTCGGCAGGGACGACGTGACCTCGCCGACGGTATCGGCGACGATGTCGGCTTCGCTCGGGGTGCGGACGAACTTTGTGGTCGTCGGCTTGAGAGGCAGTGGGCTCGACACGACTTTCTTGCCACGGGTGCGCGAGAGCGTCAGCCGGAAGCAGGCGCCGACTCCCGGTTCGCCCCAGGCCTCGAGCTTGCCGTCGTGCAGATTCGCGTCTTCGACGCTGATCGCGAGGCCGAGTCCGGTGCCGCCACTGCGGCGCACGCGGGACGGGTCCGATCGCCAGAACCGGTTGAAGACCAACTTCTCCTCGCCCGGACGCAACCCGACGCCACTGTCGCGGACGATGAAGGCGAGGGCATTGTCGTCGGCGCGAAGGCGAAGCAGAATCGGCTTCCCCTCACCGTGGTCGATGGCGTTGGCCAGGAGGTTTCGCAGGATGCGTTCGACGCGGCGCGGATCGACATCCGCCATGACGGGCTCGTCCGGCATGTCCACGATCAGTTCGGTGCCGGATTCGCGGGCGAGATGGCGAACCGTGGAAACGGCCGCTCGCGCACACATACGCACGTCGAGTTGTTCGGATGCGAGTTCCGCGACACCGGCGTCGTGGCGGGAGATCTCGAGGAGGTCCGCCAGAAGCCCCTCGAACCTGTCCAGCTCGGCGACAAGCAGTTCCGACGACCGACGCAGCATCGGGTCGAGGTTCTCGCTGCCGTCGTAGATCAGGTCGGCTGCCATGCGGACCGTGGTCAGTGGTGTGCGGAGTTCATGGCTGACATCGGAGGTGAAGCGTTTCTGGAGACTGCCGAACTCCTCCAACTGGGTGATCTGTTTGGACAGACTCTCGGCCATCTCGTTGAAGGACATGGCCAAACGCGCCATGTCGTCCTCGCCGCGGACCGGCATTCGTTCCTTGAGTCGGCCGTCTGCGAAACGCACCGCGATTCGTGAGGCCGATCGGATGGGAAGCACGACCTGCCTGGCAACCAACAGCGAAATCGCAGCCAGGAGCACCAGCAACACGGCTCCACCGATCAGCAGGGTGCTTCGAACAAGCGACAGACTCCGGTCTTCGCTTGCGAGCGGAAAGATCAGGTACAGCTCGAGTCCCGATATCGACGACGCGGTGGGGCTACCGATGATCAGCGCGGGACCGGAGTAACCGTTCGGGTTGGACACCGTCGCGAATTGGTAGCTGATCTGGCCGCGTTTGACGAACTCGCGCAGATTGTCGGGGATTTGATCGACCGGTCCCGAACTCGTCGGCTGGCGCGGCCCGTCCCCGGGCACGATGAGCACCGGGTCGAAGGTGCCGGCCGACCCGGAGGCCTGTCCCGAGGTCTGGTTGCGACGGCTCGTCAGTCCGGATGCAGCGCTTTCCAATTGAACGTTGAGCGCCGTCGAATCGTCGACGCCCGCGAGTTGGTCTTCGACGATGCCGCGGGCACGGTCCATTTCCTCGGTTGCCGCGGTGATCTTCGTTTCCAACAGTCGATCGGTGATCTGGCTGGTCAGCACGACACCGAGAATGACGATGACGATCAAGGACAACGTCAAAGTCGAGACGACCACTCGCAACTGGAGCGAGCGTCGCCACGTGTGCGCGAGGGTGTTGCTCATCGAGTGACACCACCGCAGAAATGGCGTCAGCCGTCGATTGAGACGACGACGCCACCTGGAAACTCCGCTCACGGCGGTCCGGCCTTGTAGCCGACCCCCCTGACCGTCAGAACCACTTCGGGATTCTCGGGATCAGTTTCGACCTTGGCGCGCAAACGCTGAACGTGCACGTTCACCAGACGGGTATCGGCGGCGTGGCGGTATCCCCACACCTGCTCGAGAAGGACTTCACGGGTGAACACCTGGCGCGGCTTGCGCGCCAACGCGACCAGCAGGTCGAATTCGAGTGGTGTGAGCGAGATCTGCTCGCTGCCGCGGCTGACCTTGTGCGCCGGAACGTCGATCACGATGTCGGCGATGCTCAGCAGCTCGGCCGGTTCTTCTTCGGTGCGGCGCAGGCGAGCGCGAACTCGCGCCACCAACTCCTTCGGCTTGAACGGCTTCATGATGTAGTCGTCCGCACCGGATTCGAGGCCGAGCACGACGTCGACGGTGTCGGTCTTGGCCGTCAACATCACGATGGGCACACCGGAATCCGCACGCAGAACCCGGCATACGTCGATCCCGTTCATTCCGGGAAGCATGAGATCGAGCAGGACGAGATCGGGGCGCGTCTCACGCACTGCCGCGAGCGCCAGGGTTCCGTCGCCTACCACGTAGGGATCAAAACCCTCACCACGCAGCACGATCGTGAGCATCTCGGCGAGTGCCGTGTCGTCGTCGACAACCAGAATCCTTGGTTTCATATCCCTATCGTTGCATCTCGGAGCGATGAATCAGACCGTTACGAGGCCGTGCGGCGTGCCGCGTCTTTCCCTCTACTGTGCCGGAAAGTTCGAATCCCGGCTGCCAGGGTGACCGATCACGCGAAATCCGCGAGCCTGCGTGCCAGATCGGCCGGGTCCGTCTCCGGCCCCACGATCCACCAGGGTGAGGCCCAGTTCGTCGCTGCCAACTGCTTGTAGAGCTCACCGGTTCTGGCCTGCAGACCGCCGTCGCGCTCGTAGGCGTCGAGCTGACGCGACGCGTCCTGGGCCTCACGGGAGCGGGCGCGCTGCTCGGCCAGAGCTACCGGTACGTCGAGGTACAGCTGCAGATCGGGAGCGGGGAGAGCGAGACGACCCAACTCCAATTCACGGATCCAGGCGACCATCTCGCCGTCCACGCCCTGATGCACTCGCGCCGCGTTGTAGGCAGCGTTGGAGGCAACGTAGCGGTCGAGGAGAACAATGTCGTTGGTGGACAACAGTTCCGAGATCCGATCCGCAGCACCGGCGCGGTCCAAAGCGAACAGGACTGCCATCGCGTTCACGGATTCGGCCAGGTCTCCGTGTGATCCTTTGAGCGCCTCGGCAGCAAGATCCGCGTGGATCGACTTTCCGTACCGCGGAAAATCCAGAGTCGCGATCGACGTGCCGCCGCGGCGGAGTTCGGTCTCCACTTTGCCGATCAACGTTCGCTTTCCAGCTCCGTCTAGGCCTTCCAATGCCACCAGTGTTCCCACGGCGGACAAGCCTATCCCCCGGCCTGCTTGCGCAGACCGGGGGACGGCGGGCACTACTTTCTCAGCGACGAATCGCCGGGTCAGTAGCGGTAGTGCTCCGGCTTGTACGGGCCTTCGACGTCGACGCCGATGTACTCGGCCTGATCCTTGGTGAGCTTGGTCAGCGTGCCACCGAGTGCCTCGACGTGGATCTTGGCGACCTTCTCGTCGAGGTGCTTCGGGAGGCGGTAGACCTCGTTGTCGTACTCCTCCGGCTTCGTCCACAGTTCGATCTGTGCGATGACCTGGTTGGAGAAGCTGTTGCTCATCACGAACGACGGGTGGCCCGTCGCGTTGCCGAGGTTGAGCAGGCGGCCTTCGGACAGCACGATGATCGAGTGGCCGTCGGCGAAGGTGAACTCGTCGACCTGCGGCTTGATGTTGATCCGCGTGACGTCGCCGGACTTCTCGAGGCCTGCCATGTCGATCTCGTTGTCGAAGTGACCGATGTTGCCCAGGATGGCCTGGTGCTTCATGGCCTTCATGTGCTCGAACGTGATGATGTCCTTGTTACCGGTGGACGTGATCACGATGTCGGCCCAGCCGATGGCCTGCTCGACTGTCTTGACCTCGAAGCCGTCCATGAGTGCCTGAAGGGCGTTGATGGGGTCGACCTCGGTGACCGCGACGCGAGCGCCCTGGCCACGAAGTGCCTCGGCACAACCCTTGCCGACGTCTCCGTAACCACAGACCAGCGCAGCCTTGCCGCCGATCAGAACGTCGGTGCCGCGGTTGATGCCGTCGAGCAGCGAGTGGCGTGTGCCGTACTTGTTGTCGAACTTGCTCTTGGTGACCGAGTCGTTGACGTTGATCGCGGGGAACGTGAGTTCGCCGGCAGCGGCAACCTGGTACAGACGCAGAACGCCCGTGGTGGTCTCCTCGGTGACGCCCTGGACGGACTCGGCGATAGCAGTCCACTTGCCCTTGTCAGCGGCGAGCGACTGACGCAGAAGCGCAAGGAAGACCTTGTACTCGTCGGAATCCTGGTCGTCGTCCGTCGGCGGCACGACGCCGGCCTTCTCGAACTGTGCGCCCTTGAGCACCAGCATGGTGGCGTCGCCGCCATCGTCGAGAATCATGTTGGCGGGCTCGCCCGGCCAGGTCAGCATCTGCTCCGCTGCCCACCAGTACTCTTCGAGGGTTTCACCCTTCCAGGCGAAAACCGGAACGCCCTTGGGCTCTTCCGGGGTGCCGTGCGGACCGACGACGATGGCGGCGGCAGCATGATCCTGCGTGGAGAAGATGTTGCACGAAGCCCAGCGGACCTCGGCGCCGAGCGCCGTCAGCGTCTCGATCAGAACCGCGGTCTGAATGGTCATGTGCAGCGAGCCGGAAACGCGAGCGCCCTTGAGCGGCAACACCTCTGCGTATTCGCGACGAAGCGCCATGAGGCCGGGCATCTCGTGCTCTGCCAGACGGATTTCCTTGCGACCGAACTCCGCGAGCGAAAGATCTGCAACTTTGAAGTCGATGCCGTTACGGCTCTCGGCCACGGGCGTTGTTGAAACTGAGGTCGTCATCTGCCTCTCCTGGTTGACGTGCAAACTATGCACAAGCCTATCGGTGTACCAGGCTATCGGTTAGACGCCCTCTCCCGCCCGCCCCTCTACTGCGCGACCCTCTCCTGCCCGGCCCTCGCGCGCCACGTCGATGAATGGCCCGAGCAATGTGCCCAGATCCTCCGCCACCGAAACCTCGGACTCCGGCGGCATCGAAATGTAGCTGAGTCCGAGACGCGCAATCGCCCTGGCCAGAATCCCGGCATCGGTGGGTGACGCCTGAATCCACCCTCGCTGGAAGCTCTCCGCAAGCCGCGACGACGCGCGTTCGATGATGACCGCGCTGTCAGTGGTGATCAGACGAAGAAGGTCCGGCTTGGCCTCACCGGTGAGCAGAGAGATCACCAACGGGTCGGTTGCGCTGGAGGCGAAAAACGATCCGAAGCCCGCCGTCAATGCCTCGACTGCACGTCCGTCGTTCGCCACCATGGCCTCGTCCACCGCATCGACGAATCCGTCGGCAAGGCGAAGCGCGTATGCCTCGGCAAGCCCTTGCCTCGAACCGAACTCGTTGTAGAGCGTCTGACGACTCACACCGGCATGCTTGGCCAGAACTGTCAGCGTCACCTCGGACCAGTCACGCTCGGTCAACAACTCACGCATCGAATCGAGCACCGACGTACGCAGCAGCAGGCGCGACGCTTCTTTCTGCGGCAGACGAGTTGGCGTCGAAGTCATGGTGACGACACTACCGCCGCACCTAGGTCCGTTCGACGCCGACGCATCTCACCGTCGTTCGACCTCAACCATGAAGAAGTCGCTCTTCGCCGCGCCGCAGTCCGGGCAACTCCAGTCTTCGGGAATGTCGCCCCAGCGAGTGCCCGGTTCGATACCGTCCTCCGGCCAGCCGACTGCCTCGTCGTACTCGAATCCGCATTGCGCGCACTGATACAGCTTGTAGTCGTTCATGATTCACTCCCCGCCGTCGCCGGCATCGGTTCGAAGTCGAGCTTTTCCCTCACGCCGCAGTCCGGACAGCACCAGTCGTCCGGCACGGCATCCCACGGCGTGCCCGCCGGAAACCCTTCTCGTGGTGCACCCTTCGATTCGTCGTAGACGTATTCACACACCGGGCATCGATAGCTGCTCATCACGCTGCTCCGTACCGAGCAAGGATGCGATCACGCTTGGACGGCTGAACGTTGACGCGGGTGATGTCGCCGCCGTAGTGCGCAAGGACCTTGGGATCCATTACTTTTCGCCACAGCGGCGGAACGTAGGCGAGCATGATCATGCTCGCGTATCCACTGGGCAGGTTGGGTGCACCGTCCATGCTTCGAAGCGTCTGATAACGACGTGTCGGGTTCGCATGATGGTCACTGTGACGCTGGAGGTGATACAGGAAGATGTTGGTGCAGATGTGATCGCTGTTCCAACTGTGCTCCGGTGCGGCGCGCTCGTACCGCCCACTGTCCAGACGGCGACGCTTCAGTCCGTAATGTTCGAGGTAGTTGACGGTTTCGAGCAGGCAGAATCCGAAGACGGCCTGCAGCACCAGGAACGGCAGCACCGAGAGCCCGAAAACGGCGACGAGGACACCGAAGAGTACGACGGACATCAACCACGAATGCAGGACGTCGTTGCGAATTGTCCACGGCTTCTTACCCAGTCGATCGAGCCTGGCTTTCTCCAGGGACCACGACGAGCGCAGAGATCCCCACACACTGCGCGGCAGGAAGGTCCAGAAGCTCTCGCCGAAGCGAGACGACGCCGGATCCTCGGGCGTGGCGACCCGCACGTGGTGTCCACGATTGTGCTCGATGTAGAAGTGGCCGTAAAACGACTGCGCCAGAGTGATCTTCGACAACCAGCGCTCGAGATCGTCCTTCTTGTGACCTAGTTCGTGTGCGGTGTTGATCCCGATTCCTGCGACGCAACCGATACTGATCGCCAGACCGATCTTGGAGATCAGCCCCAGTCCCCCGTCGATTCCGAGCCAGGACAGGTCGGTCGCCGACCAGAGATAGCAGGCCAGGACCAGGCTGGCCAACTGGAACGGTATGTAGATGTAGGTGCAGTACCGGTAGTACTTGTCGTTCTCGAGGCGCTCCATCACCTCGTCCGGCGGATTCTCGCCGTCCGGACCGAAGAAGATGTCGAGGATCGGGAGCAGGATGTAGACGAGCAACGGCCCGATCCACCACCACACCGGCGAGACCGCGTTCCACCCGAGACTGTTGAACAACGCGACCAATCCGACGGCAATGAAGACCGCCGTCGGCGGCACCAGGCCGAGCAGCCAAAGATATCTCTTCTTGTCACGCCACTGCTCGGGCGGGAGTGTCTGCCCGGACTGCGAGTTCACGTGCGTCGACACGGTCTACCTCCTCGATTCGGACCGACTCGACAACTGTGAGTCAGTTCACCCTGAGATAGACAGTACTACGCTATTTGTACAAGTGATAGACAAATCATAATCTTTGTACATTTACTCGATTTCGCCGCGTTCACGCTTCCCGATCAACGAATGCTGCCTGCTGTAGGCGAAGTAGATGACAACACCGAGGGCCATCCAGACCACGAACCTCATCCAGGTCTCCACCGACAGGTTGAACATCAACCAGAGACACGCGAGGACAGCCAGGATCGGGATCAGCGGGACCAGCGGCACCCTGAACCCGCGGGGTAGGTCCGGACGCGTCCGACGAAGCACGAGAACCCCCAACGACACGAGAACAAACGCGAACAACGTGCCGATATTGACCATTTCCTCGAGGGTGCCGATCGGGAACACTCCGGCGAGCACCGCGACCACAACGCCGACCAAGATCGTGATCCGCACGGGAGTTCCGTGCTTGCCGGTCGGCGCCAGGCGTCGCGGCATCAGACCGTCGCGTGCCATCGCGAAGAGCACCCTGGTCTGCCCGAGCATCAGCACCATCACCACGGTCGTGAGACCGGCCAACGCGCCGAACGAGATGACGTTTTTCGCCCACGTGATGTCGTGGAAGGCGAATGCCGTTGCCAGGTTGGAAGTATCGCCCTCGAGTTCGGTGTACTTCACCATCCCGGTCAACACGAGTGTCACTGCCACGTACAGAACCGTGACGATCAAGAGCGAGCCCAGGATGCCGCGTGGCAACGCCTTCTGCGGCTCCTTCGCCTCCTCCGCAGTCGTGGCGACGACGTCGAAGCCGATGAACGCGAAGAACACCAGACTGGCTGCCGCGAGCAATCCGTACCACCCGAATGTGCTGCCACCGGCCCCGGTCACGTACGAGAACAACGACTGGTGGATGCCCTCTCCCGTCGAGCCCGGCTCCGACGGCGGAATGTACGGCGAGTAGTTGTCGGTGTCGATGTAGAACAGACCGACGATGATCACCAGCAACACCACCGCGACCTTGATCGCCGTGATCACCAGTGACACCCTCGAAGAGAGTTTTGTGCCGGTCGCGAGCAGGATCGTGATGACGGCGATCACCAGCACCGCACCCCAGTCGAACGAGATCGGCCCCAACTCGACGATCGGGCTGCGTGAACCCATCACTTCGCCGAGGTACAGCGACCAGCCTTTTGCCACCACCGAAGACGCCAAAGCGAATTCGAGGATGAGATCCCAGCCGATGATCCAGGCGACGAATTCACCGAACGTCGCGTACGAGAACGTGTACGCGCTACCGGCGACCGGGACCGTCGACGCGAACTCGGCGTAACACAGCGCTGCCAGTCCGCAGGCGATTGCCGCGATGACAAAAGCCAGCGAAACCGACGGCCCGGCGACGTTTCCCGCCGTCCGAGCCGTGAGTGTGAAGATGCCCGCACCGATGACCACTGCGACACCGAACACCGTGAGATCCCACGAGTTCAGCTCTTTCCGGAGTTTGGTTTCCGGCTCGTCGGTGTCCTTGATGGACTGCTCGATCGATTTGGTTCGAAACAGCTTCGACCGTCCAGATCCGGCCTGCTCGTCCTTGACAGCCATTGCCGCCTCCTTGCTGGGGACCAGCAGGTCCCACCATGGGCAAGTAGAGAGATGGCATCAGCCTAAGCCCGCGGGCGCGGCTTTGTTCAGGGTTTGTCGGGAGCCTGTAGATCTGTTTCAGGGCGATCTCCTGCGCTGAGACGATCCAGGTCCGGCTCGAGGTAGATTACCCGCGCCGCAGGCACTGCAGCGCGCACGCGAGACTCGGCCTCGTCGATCGCCGTCGCCACATCCGAGATCGTCGATCCGATCGGCACCGCAACCTTGGCAGCAACAAGGATCTCCTCGGGACCGAGGTACTGCGTCTTGCAATGAATGACGCGTTCGATACGAGTTCCGTCGACCAGTGCGTTGAGGATCAGTTCGGTCTCCACCGCCGTTGCGCCCTCACCGATCAGCAGCGACTGCATTTCGATGATCAGAATGACCGCGATGATGCCGAGCAGGACACCGATGCACAGAGTTCCGATGCCGTCGAAGACCGGATTTCCGGTCACCATCGTGAGACCGACGCCGCCGAGTGCAAGGACGAGACCGATCAATGCGCCGGTGTCCTCGAGCAGCACAACCGGGAGTTCCGGGCTACGAGAGGTTCGGATGAAGTTCCACCACGACGCATTTCCCTTGAGCGGTCGTGATTCCTTCGCTGCGGTCCGGAAGCTGTAGCCCTCCAGGCAGATCGCGATGAACAGGATCGCGATTGCCACGAAAGCCGAATTGAGTTCTTCCGGATGCTGAATCTTGTGAATACCTTCGTAGATCGCGAACAGCGAACCGAGGGTGAAGAGCACCAGTGCAACGACGAACGAATAGAAGTACCGGTTGCGCCCGTAACCGAACGGGTGCAGTTGATCTGCCTCACGTTCTGCCTTCTTCTGCCCCAGGAGCAGCAAACCCTGATTGGACGTGTCGGCCACCGAGTGCACCGATTCGGCGAGCATCGACGACGATCCGGTGATCAAGAATCCGGCGAACTTGGCTACGGCAATTCCGGCATTGGCTCCGAGGGCCGCCAGAATTGCCTTCTTGCCACCATGAGCCGACACAATGTCTCCTCGCTATCGACCGAGATTCCTATCGACCGACCACTGCACTGAAAACCTGCGCAGTCGGGGTTCGTGTGGTCAGGTGTACTACGGGCTCGTCGGCAGCAATCCACGCGGCTCGGCCCCGATCGAGGTCGAGAGTGTCGGCACCGCACGTCGCAGTGACCGCGCCGTCGGTGCAGATCAGGATCCGCGGGCCGCCGGCTTCGACAACGAGGTCGGTGGCATTCGAGTCGAACTCCAGACGCGTCAAACGAAATTCAGGTGCGGGCGTGACGTACTCGTATCTGCCTGACCCTGACTGACCTGATCCTGACTGACCTGATCCTGACTGACCTGATCCTGGCGAAGGGGCCGGATCGAGCACTTCGATATCGGCCCCGACGAAGTCCAGAACCCTCAACAGTTCGGGCACGTCGACGTGTTTGGGCGTCAGCCCGCCGCGCAGCACGTTGTCGGAGTTGGCCATGATCTCCACCGCGAGTCCATGGAGATACGCGTGGAGATTTCCGGCAGCGAGAAACAGTCCTTGGCCGGGCTCGAGTGTGACGCGGTTGAGCAGCAGTGCCGCCAGAACGCCGGCATCGCCGGGGTACGCCTCGCTCAATTCCAGCGCGGTACGGATCTCGGTCACGAATTCGGCGTCGTGGTGGGCGACGTAGGTGATGCACCCGGCAAGCACGGCAGGGAGCAACGTCCCGAGCACCGTGGACGGCAGCGTGATCCATGTCGTGAACAACGCCCGGAGTCCGTCGGAATCGGGTTGGCCTTCGAGCAGACCGATGTACGGCTCCAACTCGTCGACGGCCAGAGCGCGCAGCAGTTTGACAGTCCGCGTCGGCTCGCGGAATCCGGCAAGCGCTTCGAATCTGCTCAGCGCGACAACAAGTTCGGGCTTGTGGCTGCCGTCCTTGTAGTTGCGAATCGGCGATTCCATGGGAACGCCGAGTGCGTTCTCACGACGAAAACCCTCGTCGGCTTGAACGGCGCTGGGATGCGCCTGAAGCGACAGCGGCTCTTCCGCCGCAAGCAACTTGAGCAGGAATGGGAGTCGCTCACCGAATGCATCGAGGTTCTCACGGCCGAGTTCACGCTCGGGTTCGCGGTGCAGGACCTCGAGCAACGACTCGCTTCCGGATTCGGTGATCACGCGCGCCGGGTCGCCCGGGTGGGCGCCCAACCACAACTCCGCTTCGGGATGATTCGACGGGGTCGCAAGACCGCGTAGTTCGGCAATTGCCGTTCGCGAGCCCCACGCGTAAGAACGAAGTGCACCTTCGAGTTCACGCACTTACTTCGCACCGCCCGTCAACTGCACGTACGCCGCGGCCATGTCTACTCGAGACGCCAACACGAATACCTGCTCCATCTCCGATATCACCACGTTGGTCTGGTCTTCGTCTGCCGCCACCACCAGATCGGCGTCGGCCAGTGCGTCCATCCGGCGTCTCGCCTCCCCGCGCGTGGATTCCGTCGCGAAGACGAACGCCCGCGCCGGTGGGGTCGGCAATGCGCCGTCCAGTTGCGGATCGTGAAAGAACGGGTCGTGGAACACTGAATCACGCGAAGCTGCGTCCGGCGCGAACAGCGCCCGCGCCGAACGAATCACCTCCGACATCTCGGCGGCAGCGGCATTCAGGCCCGAACTCATCAGCGAAACGCTCGAGAACTCTGCGAGTGCTGTTGTCACGGAACCACTCCCACACAGAACGACCCGCCGGCCGCTCATTCTGGTGGCCAACGACTTGGCCGGGTTGTGAAATACCTCGTTGGCCGGCCCGTCCCGCAGCGCCTCCGCATCAACGGCGTCGGCGATCCGACCGAGCACCGCCGAACGGTCCTCGATCGATCCCTTGCCCTCGATTTCGGCGGCAACGGCGAGGAAGACTGCGAGGAACCGCGTCATCGTGTGCCTCGGCGAGGCGTAGAGCCGCGGCGGCAACGACATGGTGCGCCCGGCCGCCACGGCCCGCATGGGCCCCTCGTCCGGAACGGCGACAACAACTTCGGCGCCACGGCGAACTGCACTGTCGACGGATTCGACCAGGCGCGGATCACCGGCATCGTCACCGGCAACGATGATCACGTCCAACGGTCCGGCCCACGACGGCGTCCGGTCGAGTACGAGGAGCGGACAACCGATCGAATCTCCGACGAGAGCAAGCGCGATCCTGGCTCCGTGCCGAGCGCCACCGGCACCGGCAATCAGCACGACGCTGCGCGGGCGCAGGCCGGCCAGCCGAGAGATCACACCCTCGCCGACGGCCGATGCGGTGGCCCGAATCTGTGCGCCCCCCATGGCCACAGACCGCAGTAACCCTTCCGAATCGGCAGCCGACAAACCCTCGCTGTCGTCGAGGTCGAGAAGCGGCATCGGCGCTGTCATCTCACCGCACCCCCTTCTCCGTTCGCAGTTCCCGCACCGTCCAGCATTCCAGCTCTACGCGGTCCGTGGTGGCAAAGCCCTCGTTCCCGTGGCAGTCGTTCCCGAGATAGTCCCCCAACTATCCCAGGGCTTCGGCTCACCGACAAACCGATCAGACTCGGATTCAAGCCCGGACGATCGCCAGAATTTCGTTCACCAATGCGTCGACATCGGCGGACGTGGGTGCTTCGACGTTGAGTCGCAGCAAAGGCTCGGTGTTGGACGCGCGCAAGTTGAACCAGGCATTTCCCTCGAGACTGACTGTGACACCGTCGAGGCGATCCACCGACTCGGTGCGGTCCGCGAATGCTGCCAGCACAGCGGCAGTGCGATCGGCCGCGTCAGCCACCGTGGAGTTGATCTCACCCGAGGCCGCGTAGCGGGTGTACTCCGCCATCAACTCGGAGAGCGGACGGTCCTGCTCGCCCAGTGCGGCGAGTACGTGCAACGCCGCGAGCATGCCGGAGTCGGCGCCCCAGAAATCGCGGAAGTAGTAGTGAGCTGAGTGCTCGCCGCCGAAGACGGCACCGGTCTCGGCCATCTCCTGCTTGATGAACGAGTGGCCGACTCGGGTACGGATCGCGACGCCGCCGAGTTCTTCGACCAGTTCGGGCACTGCCCGCGACGTGATCAGATTGTGGATGATCGACGCGCCAGGTTCCTTCGCGAGTTCGCGCTTGGCGACAAGTGCCGTCACCGCGGACGGAGAGACGGGGTCGCCCTTCTCGTCGACGACGAAGCAACGGTCCGCGTCACCGTCGAAAGCCAGGCCGATGTCTGCTCCGGTCTCACGCACGTAGGCCTGCAGGTCGACGAGGTTGGCCGGATCGAGCGGATTGGCTTCGTGGTTGGGGAACGTGCCGTCGAGCTCGAAGTAGAGCGGGAGGACTTCGAGAGGCATCGGCCCGAATACGGCCGGCGCGGTATGGCCGCCCATGCCGTTTCCTGCATCGACTGCGACCTTCATCGGGCGCAACGCAGCCAGGTCGACCAATCCGCGGAGGTAGCTCGCGTATTCCTCGAGGACGTCCTTCGTGCTGGCGGTACCTGCCGGTCCGTCGTACGCGGGAACACCCGAGACGACCTCGGCGGAGATGACTGCCAGGCCGGTGTCCTGACCGACGGGCTTGGCGCCGGCCCGGCACATCTTGATGCCGTTGTACTTGGCCGGATTGTGGCTCGCCGTGAACATCGCGCCCGGGCAGTTCAGCAAACCGGATGCAAAGTAGAGCTCGTCGGTCGACGCCAATCCGATGTAGACCACGTCGAGTCCTTGAGCGAGCACGCCGTCACCGAAAGCAGAAGACAGTGTGGGCGACGATGCACGCATGTCGTAGCCGATCACAACCGTCGTGGCTGCGCCGGCCTCGTCACGGACCAGACGGGCGAACGACGCTCCCACGTCGCGGACAAAATCTTCGTCGATCTGCTCACCGACCACGCCGCGCACGTCGTACGCCTTGATGATTGCAGCAACCGACTCGGCTGTTCGCCCCACTGAAAACTCTCCTTGTGCATGCACCCTCACAGACGGGAACGTCCGGGCGCATGGCGTCCGGAGATTTCGCAGTACTCGGGTGTGGAAGTACTCGGTCGAGCCTAGCGTCTGCGGCGACGAATCTCGCGTCAGTTGGATGGGTCGGGCAGTACGCGGAGGTGTCCACGACGCCCTGTACGGGCAGTACTCGGAGCCGCGGGACGTATGTCCTCATCTGCGTCGACGTTGGACTTGTTGCGATCTCCGAGACCGGCTTCACGTACAGCTTCGGCCAAAGCGGTCAGATCGTCTTCGTCGGGAGTGCTCGACGCGAATCCGCCTTCGTGGCGGACGAGTTCCCAGCCCTTGGGGGCGGTGATTCGAGAGCCGTGAGTGTCACACAAATCCCATGAATGGGGCTCGGCGACGGTTGCCAGCGGCCCGACAACCGCAGTGGAGTCCGAGTAGACATACGTAAGCGTCGCGACGGCGGGGTTCTTGCACCCGGGGCGGCAGCAGCGACGCAGAGATCTCACAGGTACGGAGCCTAGCCCTCCCCACGTCCGGAACCTACTCGGACACACCGAGCAGTTTCTTCTGTCGTAATCTGGGCGCCATGCCACAAGCCCGCCGCCGACGCTCGGTCACCACTCGTTCCATCGAGCGACACGGCCGTGGCCTGCGCGGACCACTACTTCCCCCGGAGGTGCCCGCCAGGCGTACCCGGGCCGAGAAGTTCGATCTCCTGGTGCTCGACGCCTTCTCGCCCGTCGACCTCGCGTGGCACGACAGGTTGACGAAACTCGACATCGCGGTGGACGAAGTTCCGAAGATTCACGCGCACGATCCGGAGTCCGTCACATGGCCGCCGGAGGTCATCGCAGACGGCCCGGTTCCACTGTCACGACTGATACCCGCCGGAATCGACCGTCACGGAAATACGACTCGCGCAAGAATTGTGCTGTTTCGCCGCCCATTGGAGCAGCGTGCGAAGGATCCGGAAGAACTCACGGATCTGGTGCACGACGTGTTGGTCCATCAAGTCGGCACGTATCTGGGCGTCGACCCACAGGTCATCGACCCCACACTGCCCGACGAGGACTGATACTGCCCGACGAGGACTGACGCACCGTCAGACGAAAAAACTGATGTCACACGAAGAAGTAAATCCACACGAAGAACAAAACAGTCGTTGCTTGACCTGCAATTCCCCGTTGCAGGTCAGACTTTCGAAGACCGCCCGTCAGCCCCGACGCTGACAGAACCGATTCAGCAGCAGATCAGATGATCCCCCGCTTGAGTCGCCGACGCTCGCGCTCGGACAACCCTCCCCAGATTCCGAACCGTTCGTCGTTCGCGAGCGCGTACTCGAGGCACTCGTCACGAACTTCACAACCGAGGCAGATCCGTTTTGCTTCCCTCGTCGATCCACCCTTTTCAGGGAAGAACGCTTCGGGATCGGTCTGCGCGCAGAGAGCACGCTCCTGCCACTGATCCTCGATGGTGTCGAACAATTCTTCGAAGCCGGTGACGAGACTCAGCACTGGCCGAGTACTCATACCGTCGAACTCACTGCTGCAGGCACCTTCTGCTGCGCCTGCTCGGGAATCGGTCTGCGGTTCGTCGCTTACTGTCATTGCGAGAGAACTGATCTCGACATTTTCATTGGGCATCGTTCCGCCTCCTCACCTGTAATAGCGCAGAATTTTCACTCCATCTTCAACCCCACCCCGTCGACCGTTCGAAACTGTGTTCGAAACCGGCCCCGCTGCAAGTGAACTCACAAGTAGCGGTTGGAATGACACATTTGAGATTACACACGTCCAGCGTGTCGCGGTCAAGCTAAACGAGATGAATCCATTAGTATTCCGGCCCCCAATTGACGGGACCTTCTGCCCGCCAGACACGACGACGCGCCGACCGCCTAGGCTCTGATGTCGTGAACGTGACTGTATTGGTTGGCGGCGTCGGCGGGGCCCGTTTCCTTCAAGGTGTGCAAAATGCGCTCGGAATCGCCGGTGGTGAATCCCTCGAGAAATACGAAGGCCCACATCGCATCACGGCCGTCGTCAACGTCGGAGACGACGTCTGGATGCACGGTCTGCGCATCTGCCCCGATCTGGACACTTGTATGTACACACTCGGCGGCGGTATCGACACCGAACGCGGGTGGGGGCACGCCGGCGAAACCTGGAATGCGAAAGAAGAACTCGCGGCATACGGAGCGAAGCCGGACTGGTTCGGCCTCGGAGATCGCGATATCGCAACGCATTTGATTCGCAGCCAGATGCTCCGCACGGGATATCCGTTGTCCGCGATCACCGAAGCGTTGTGCAATCGCTGGAATCCGGGTGTCGCACTGCTTCCCGTGAGCGACGACCGCAGCGAAACACACGTCGTGATCACCGATCCGGAAGACGGTGAACAGAAGGCGATTCATTTCCAGGAGTGGTGGGTACGCCATCGAGCACAGGTGGAAACTCACAGCTTCGCTCACGTCGGCGCCGAGCAGGCCAAGCCCGCGCCGGGGGTGGTCGAGGCGATCGACGGTGCCGACATCGTGCTGATCGCACCGTCCAATCCCGTCGTGAGCGTCGGCGCGATCCTCGCGGTGCCCGGCATTCGCGGAGCCCTGCGGACCACCGCGGCCAAGGTTGTCGGCCTCTCCCCCGTCATCGGTGGAAAACCGTTGCGCGGCATGGCTGACGAGTGCCTCGAAGTGATCGGGGTCGAGACGACTTCCGAGGCGATCGGTCGCCACTACGGAGCTCGCTCGATCAACGGCATTCTCGACGGCTGGCTCGTCGACGAAGGTGACACGGCCGACATCGACGGGGTGGACGTGCGAAGCATCCCACTTTTGATGACGTCCCCCGAAGAGACCGCAAAAATGGTTCGAACGGCTTTCGAGATCGCCGGAGTCGAACTGTGACCGAGCCCGGAACCGAAGCAAGCCGCGACAGAAATCACTCTCCCGGCGATCACTCCCCCGGCGCCGCAATCGAAGTCATTCCCGTGCTCGGCCTTCCCGAGTTCCGGCCCGGAGACGACTTGGCCGCCGCTGTCGTCGACGCGACACCGTGGCTCGAGAACGGCGACGTCGTTGTCGTCACGAGCAAGGTGTTCTCAAAAGTCGAGGGTCGCATCGTTTCCTCGCCGACCGATCCGGAAGAGCGCGACGCAGCACGACGCCTCCTGGTGGATCAGGAAGCCGTCCGCGTCGTGGCCCGCAAGGGCCGCACTCTGATCACCGAGAACAAACTCGGCATCGTGCAGGCCGCATCGGGCATCGACGGCTCCAACGTCGACGGTGCCGAACTCGCCCTGCTCCCCGTGGATCCCGATGCGAGCGCAGCGGGGCTGCGTGCCCGAATTCTCGAGAGCACGGGCAAGTCCGTCGCCGTCGTCGTGACCGACACGATGGGTCGTGCGTGGCGCAACGGGCAGACCGATGCCGCGATCGGTTCCTCCGGCATTCCGGTCCTGCACGGCTACCTCGGGGCACAGGACAGCCAGGGCAACGATCTGATCGTCACCGAGATCGCGATCGCGGACGAGATCGCCGCTGCGGGCGATCTGGTCAAGGGCAAGCTCGGCGGCGTTCCCGTCGCCGTCGTGCGAGGACTCCGATTCGAGGACGACGGTTCGAGTGGCCAGGATCTGATCCGTCGCGGCCCGGACGATCTGTTCTGGCTGGGAACCGAGGAGGCTACGGCGATGGGCCGCGGCCAGGCGCTGCTGTTGCGTCGGTCGGTTCGGCAGTTCGCAGGTGATCCCGTCGACGCGGAGATCATTCGCAGCTCGATCGCCGAGGCACTCACTGCTCCAGCACCCCACCACACGAGGCCTGTTCGATTCGTGTGGCTGCGGACCGAGTCGGTCCGCACGTCGCTTCTCGAGAAGATGCGTGAGAAGTGGGCCGCCGATCTGCGGGCGGACGGTCGTAGCGACGAATCCGTCGACGCGCGGGTTGCCCGTGGAAACATCCTGTTCGACGCCCCCGAGGTCGTCATTCCCTTCTGCGTGCCCGACGGCGCACACAGTTATCCGGATGCCCGACGTACCGCGGCGGAGTCCACGATGTTCACCGTCGCTGCCGGCGCGGCAGTGCAGGGACTGCTGGTCTCGCTGGCCACACGCGGCGTGGGAAGCTGCTGGATCGGATCGACGATCTTCGCCGCCGACCTCGTACGCGAACAGCTCGATCTCCCGGCCGATTGGCAGCCACTCGGCGCAGTCGCAATCGGGTACCCCCTCGAACCACTGACTCCGCGCACGGTCTCCGCCCCCGGGGACGCGTTGGTGGAGCTGTAGGTCATGTCAGCCGAATCGCTGCACGCCTCCGCCAAGGGCGTCCTGGAGGGCTGGTCGACGTCCTCCGAAGCGGACGAGTCACTGCGGCACACGATGCTCGCGTTCCTCGATTCGGCTCCGGACGGCTGCCTTCGTCGCCATGCCCCAGGACACATCACCGCGTCGTCTCTGGTTCTCGACGAGAGTGGCTGCCACGTCTTACTGACCCTGCATCCCAAGGTGGGCAGGTGGATTCAGCTCGGAGGTCACTGCGAGCCCGACGACGAGACGGTAGTCGATGCGGCATTGCGGGAGGCTCGTGAGGAGTCCGGAATTCACGACGTTCGGATAGACGCGGACCTACTCTCCGCCCACACACATCCGATCACGTGCTCACTCGGAGTCCCGACCAGACATCTCGATCTACGGTTTCTTGTTGTGGCGCCGGACAATTCACATATCGTCCGCAGCGCGGAGTCCACCGACCTCCGGTGGTGGCCGGTGGACGCGCTACCGCCGACTGCCGAACGCGAGACCATCGACCACCTGGTAGCGCTCGCCCATCAGCGCAAGAATCAGGACTGAATCGGAGACAGCTCGGGTTGCTTGGCGCTCACGCCGTCGCCCGAAGATGTTCCCTTCACGCGCCGAGCTACCCACGGCACCAAGAACTCTCGCGCCCATTGACGATCCTCGCGACGAGTTTCCGCTTTCGTGAGAACCGGCGCAGGCCCGAGGTCGGGCGCGATCAATCCGTGTTCGACGCCCAGTACGTCGAGCACCCGCGTCGCCATGTTCTCGTGCCCGGCGGGCGACATGTGGAGGCGATCCCAGTCCCACATCCGTAGGTCCTGATATTCGGAGAATCGCCAGAAGTCGACGAGGGTCGCGCCGTGGCGGTCCGCTACCTCGCGAACAAGCTCGTTGTAAATCGCCAGGCGTCCGCGGAGCTTGCCGAAGAAGGCGGACCATCCGGTGTCGTATGCGGTGAACATGAGAACCTGCGCACCGGAAGCAGTGAGCTGGCCGATTGCCGAATCGTAGCGGGCGACCATCGCGTCGATGTCGAGCTTCGGACGCATCATGTCGTTTCCGCCGGCGTAGATGGTCACCAGATCGGGCTTCAACGCCAGAGCGGGTTCCAACTGCTCGTCGATGATCGGTCCGAGTAGGCGACCACGAATCGCCAGGTTGGCGTAGCGGAACTCGGGGTTGTTCACCGCCAGCTGCTCGGCCACTCGGTCTGCCCACCCGCGCAGACCGTTGGGGAATCGTTCGTCGGCGTCGCCGACGCCCTCGGTGAACGAGTCACCGAGGGCAACGTAACGGCTCGGAAGAGAAGTCATACCCGCCAGTATTCCAGTAGGTCAGCTAACGATCACACATCTGTGCTGAAGCGCACGCCACCGTCCGGCAGCGTCACTCCCGGCCACACACGTGCGCCGCGCAACAATTCGCACCGCGCACCGATGTCCGCGCCGTCTCCGATGACGGCGTCGCGGACCAGTGCTCGTGGTCCGATACGGACGCCGAATCCGAGGATCGATCGTTCGACTACCGCACCGGCTTCCACAACGGCGCCGTCGAAGAGAATCGCACCGTCGAGGCGCGCACCTGCGCCGACTTCTGCGCCGCGGCCGACAACCGTGCCGCCGATCAGGACGGCGCCAGGCGCAATTCCCGCCCCGGGGTGAACGAGCGACTCGCCGCGCGGACCTTCGAGAGCCGGCGAAGGCGCGATGCCTCGCACCAGGTCGGCGGAACCGCGAACGAAGTCCTCGGGGGTTCCCATGTCACGCCAGTACGACGAGTCGACGTGGCCGAACACCCGCTTGCCCTCGGCCAGGAGATTCGGGAACACCTCGCGCTCGACCGATACCGGTCGTCCCTCCGGGATCTGTTCGATGATCTCGCGCTTGAAGACGTAGCAGCCGGCGTTGATCTGATCCGTCGGCGGATCCTGGGTCTTCTCCAGGAATGCCGAGACTCGTCCGTCCTCGTCGGTCGGAACACAACCGAATGCACGCGGGTCTCCCACACGAACCAGGTGAAGTGTCACGTCGGCGTCCGTCTTCTCGTGGGTCTCGAGAATGGCGTTCAGGTCGGTGCCACCGAGCACGTCACCGTTGAACACCATGACGTTGTCGCCGCGCAACTTCGGGAGTACGTTGCGGATTCCGCCACCGGTGCCCAGCGGCTCGGTCTCGAAGACGTAGTCGATCTCGAGCCCCATCTTGGAGCCGTCGCCGAAGTAGTCCTCGAATACCTCTGCCTTGAAAGATGTTCCGAGCACCACGTGCTTGATACCGGCAGCCTCGATCCTGGCAAGCAGATGCGTCAGGAACGGAAGGCCGGCTGTCGGAAGCATCGGCTTGGGCGCCGACAGCGTCAACGGACGCAGCCGAGTGCCCTTGCCGCCTACCAGGATTACGGCGTCGGTCGGATTCGGATCGGACATCATTTTCCCCCGTGGTTCGAAACTGATGGGTTGTCGGTCGAGTCGTCGGTGCGAGCGCGCTCGCGAACAGCAGAAGCTACGGCGATCTTGGACCGCACGGCCAGGCCACCGCGCAAGGCAAGTCGCAGCGGAGCCTGCCACCAGTGCGGATGACGATCAGCTTGGAACTGGTATGCGCTGCGATGATGGGCGGGCAGCATCAGTTCCGGATGCCGGCCTGCCGCATGGCCTTTGGCATGGGTCACGACAGCGGAGGGAACAAAGACATTGAGCCACCCGGCTTTTCCGAGGCGATCACCGAAATCGACGTCCTCCATGTACATGAAGTATCGCGAGTCGAACCCGGAGATGGCGTCGAAGGCATCACGTCGGACCAACAGGCACGACCCGGAAAGCCAACCGACGGAGCGCTCGGTGACGGCCTCGTTCTCCTGACGGTAACGGGCAGTCCACGGGTTCTTCGGCCACACGGTGCCGAGCAATGCGTGCCCGACGCCCGAGGTAATGTCGGGCACCGTTCGTGCCGACGGATAGACGCTGCCGTCCGGTTCGAGGACCTTCGGCCCCAGTGCACCGGCCCTTGGCCACCGATTTGCCGCAGCGACCAATTCGTCGAGTGAACCAGGTGCCCATTGGACGTCAGGATTGGAAATCACGACAAATTCGATCGACGAATCGATCTCCGCCACAGCCCGATTTATCGCTCCGCCGTAGCCGATGTTTCCCCCTGTACGAAGCAGACGAACATGCTCGTACTTGGCATCCGCCGCCTCCGGCGCACCATCGGTCGACCCGTTGTCGGCCATGATGACCTGGGGTTTTTCTGTCGTCGCCGCGGCGAGCGTGCTCAAGAAATTCTCGAGATGCTCGCCTGGGGAGTACGTCACCGTTACCACGGCCAGCTTGGGACTCACGCCGGTCAGCCTAGCCGCCCACGGGCACTGCCCCGAACAATGCTCACGCCAGAGCGGCGTGCAGAGCCTCTCGCCACGGACGCAGCGGCGTCATTCCCGCGGTAACCCACGCGCGCTCGGACAAAACCGAATATGCCGGGCGGGGCGCAGGGCGCACGAAGTCCGCGCTGCTGCACGGGCGCACCCGCGCCGGGTCTGCTCCGATCTCCTCGAACACCGCTCGCGCCAACTCGTACCAACTGGCTTGCCCGCCGTTGGTCAGGTGGAACGTCGACGCACCCGTGAAGTCCCGCAGCGCGAGTTCGACGATGCCGCCGGCCAGATCGACGCTGTACGTGGGTGACCCGATCTGGTCGTCCACGACGTTCACGAATTCTCGTTCGGCTTCGAGCCTGCGCATCGTGGCGACAAAATCCGTACCGACACCCGAATACACCCACGCGGTACGGACAACGGCCACGTCGGCGCCCGACTCTCGTACTGCGATCTCGCCGTCCAGCTTGGTTCGGCCGTAGACCGTCGCGGGACCGGTCGGTGCATCGACGTCGTATGGAGTGCTCGCGTCACCCGGAAAGACGTAGTCCGTCGAAACGTGGATCAACCGCGAACCGGCCCGCGCACACGCTCGCGCGAGATTCAGCGGTCCGATCTCGTTGACCGCCCTCGCTGCCTCCTGGTCGGTCTCGGCGGCGTCGACCGCCGTGTACGCAGCGCAGTTGATCAGCACCGAATCGGGCGAGACGAAGTCGTCGACCGCGCGGCTGTCTGTGATGTCGAGCTCGCGGGAACCGACGGCCGTCACAGTGTGACCCGCCGACGTTGCGAGAGCATCGATACGTGTTCCGAGCTGCCCTCGGGCGCCGGTGAGCAGGATATTCGTCACATGGTTGAGTCTGGCACGCCGCGTCGAGGTACCCGCGGCCGAGCATCGGACCAGTAACCTGAAGGGGTGTCCCACCAGCAACCGCAGCGCCGCGCGCGTCCACGACCTGCGCCGATTCGGACCAAGACGAGCCCGGCTCGCATAGCGGTCGCGGTGCTCTCCGTGCTCGTACTGCTGGTCACCGGGTTCGCATGGCGAGGTGTGGACTCGTTGAGAAACAGCCTTGCCACTGCAAGCGGACTCGGCCTCGGTGGGGGCAAGGACGGAGCCATCGACATTCTGATGGTGGGAACCGACAGTCGCACCGACGCACACGGCAACCCGCTTTCACAAAGCGAGCTCGACTCGTTGCGCGCTGGTGAGGAAGTTGCGTCCAACACCGACACCATCATCTTGATCCGCGTCCCCAACGACGGAAGTTCGGCAACCGCGATCTCGATTCCCCGAGACGCGTACGTCAACGTCCCCGGTATCGGTATGTCAAAGATCAACGCCGCGTTCGGTGCCACCAAGGAAACCGAGCGACTGAAGTTGGTCAACAACGGGTCGTCCGACAGCGACGCAGACAAGAAGTCGACGGAAGCCGGCCGGACCGCGCTCATCGGAGCGGTAGGAAATCTGACCGGCATCACCGTCGATCACTACGCCGAAGTCGGTCTACTCGGATTCGTCCTGCTGACCAACGCAGTGGGCGGAGTCGACGTCTGTCTCAACGCGCCAGTCGACGAACCGATGTCCGGAGCCAACTTCGCAGCCGGGAAACAGACACTCGACGGCGCCGACGCGCTGAGCTTCGTGCGACAACGACACGACCTTCCTCGCGGCGACCTGGACCGGATCGTGCGCCAGCAGGTGTTCATGGCGTCCCTCGTCAGTAAGGTACTCAGCGCAAAAACTCTCAGTGACCCCGGCAAACTCAGCCAGCTGACCTCGGCCGTTCAGCGCTCCGTCGTCATCGACGACGACTGGGACATCATCGAATTCGCCAAGCAGTTGCAGAATCTGGCCGGCGGAAAGGTGCAATTCGAGACCATTCCCGTTCTCGACATCAACGGCATGACCGATTACGGCGAGTCCATCGTCAAGGTCGATCCCAAGGCCGTCAAGAAGTACATCGCCGGATTGGTCGGCGCCGACAGCGAGGACTCGGAGGAGACCTCCGAGGCACCGACCACCGTGAATGCGTCCTCGATCACGGTCGACGTCGCTAACGCCAGCGACATCGCGGGGTTGGCCAGCGGGGTTTCCGAGGCATTGAGTGCCCTCGGGTACAAGCAGGGTCAGGTCGGCAACAACACCGGCTCCGACGTCTCCGAATCGACGGTGTTCGCAAAGTCCGCGGACGACGACGCTGCACTCGCGGTGGCCGAGGCACTCGGCGGTCTGACGGTCAAGGCGGATTCGTCATTGTCCTCGGGCAAGGTTCGGGTTGTCATTGCCGAGGACTACAACGGACCGCAATCCGCGGACGCGGTATCCCCGTCCGAAGGCGCAGCGACCACGACTGAATCGGCGAGCACCACCGAGACCAGCCCCACCCCCGCACCGCCCGGTCCCCCGATCGATGCAGCCTCCAACGGTCCCCGCTGTGTTAACTGAACGGCTGCGTAAGCTGATTACGTGCCTTCGCCTGTAGACAACCTGACCGACGCCCTCCTCGGACCGATCCTGGCTGCCGACCCGGCCGGCCCTCGCGTGACCTACTACGACGACGCCACCGGCGAGCGCATCGAATTGTCTGCGAGCACTCTGGCCAACTGGGCGGCAAAGACAGCGAACATGGTTCGGGACGAGTTCGCCCTCGAGCCCGGTGGCAAAGTTGCCGTGCTGCTTCCCGCGCACTGGCAGAGCGCCGCCGTCTTGCTGGGTGTGTGGTGGGCAGGCGGTGAGGTCGTCCTCTCCCCCGACGCCGACGCCGAACTGGCTTTTGTCACTGCCGACCGCCTGGACGATGTTGCGGACGTACCGGAAGTAGCCGCACTCTCACTCGACGCGTTCGGCAAAGGTTTGAGCGATCTTCCGCTCGGCGTCGCCGACTACGCAACCTCCATTCGTGTCCACGGCGACCAGTTCCGTAGCGCCGGAGCCGGTTCGGCGCTGGAAGGCCGGTCCGTAGCGGACACGATCGACGCCGCACGGGCATCGTCGAAGAACGTCGAATTGGCGTCGACGGATCGTGTCCTCTCCAGCCGCACGTGGGACACGGCAGACGAATTGATCGACGGGCTTCTGGCCGTTCTCGCCGCGGGCGCCTCACTCGTGCAGGTAGCCCACCCGGACGCGGAAGCTACCGCGCGCCGAGTGGGCACCGAGAAGGTCACGAAGCAGTTCTGAACGCTAGCTCGCGAGAGCTGTCACCGGTGACACCAGCCCCGCCCGCCTAGCGGGGAGCAGTGACGCGATCACACCGCAGATTCCGCCGATCAACACGATGGCTACCAATTGCGCCCACGGCACTGCGCTGAGGGCGACGTCCTCGATCCCGAACACCGAGGCGGTACCGGCTACACCGAACACCATCCCGAACAGCACTCCGATCACCGATGCGACTCCTGCCACCAGCAGTGCTTCCCAAATCAACATGGCTCGAATTCCCTTCTTGGTCAGTCCGAGTGCGCGAAGCAGTCCGGATTCGCGGCGCCGTTCGAGAACGGACAGTGCCATGGTGTTTCCGACGCCGATCAGAGCGATCAACACCGCTACCGACAGCAACCCGGCAACCACCATGAGCATGGTGTCTAGGATCGAATCGAGCGCCGAGCGCATTTCGGTCATTCCTTGAACATCGCTGCCCGGAGCTTCCTGGCGTGCCAGTTCGGTGATGCGGTCGGTGGCAGCGAGCGCCTCTTCGTCGGTGTCCGTCCCCAACCTGACCCAGTAGGAATCGGTGGTCGACGTGGTGGCGGCTGCACCCAGATCGCCTCGATCCAACAGCGCTGGTTGACCTTTCACACCTTCGATCACGCTGACGTTCACGGCACCGCGATCCCCACGCACCGTCGCCGTCTCGCCCGCCGAGAGTTTGTATTCGGTCAGGTCAGCGGGCGAGAGCACCAACTGACCGGCCGCGGGTACCGAGATCTCGGTACGCAGAACATCTTTCACCCGAGCAGCGTCGACACCGAACCCGGCCAACGAACCGCGCCCGTCGATCGTCAGTTCGGCCTTGTCCAGACCGCTCACCGCGCCGACGCCGTTGACCGCGGCGATGTCCTTGCCCAACCCTGCGGGAAGCGGTGCCGAACCGGAACTGCTCACCATGACGTCGACGGGGAATTGACTGTCCATCGCCGCGGGTGCGGCTTCCTTGACCGTCGCGATTCCCACGACGAGCGTGCTCGTCAAGGCCACCCCGATCAACAGGGCCGTGGCTGTCGCCGAGGTCCGGCGTGGGTTCCGACCGGCGTTGCCTGCTGCCAGGCTTCCCACCGGACCGATCAGTCTCGCCAGCACTCCGCCGGCGGCATTGATCAGCGCGGGCACGATTCGCCCGGACAGTGCTGCGATCCCCAGGAACGAAAAGAGTCCACCGGCAGTCGCCGCCGGCACCTGCTGATTCGTCACTCCCAGAACGGTCATCGCGATTCCCGCGAGCAGTATCACGACGCCCAGAACCCGGCGCACGACCGACACCTGAACGCTCTCGGGCTTGGACTCCATCGGCTGCAGTGCCGCCAGCGGGGAGAGCCTCGTTGCCGCCCGCCCGGGCGCAGATGCAGCGAGCATCGTCATCACGATGCCGACGGCAAGACCGACCAGCACGGTCACCGGGGTGACGCTCAGTGACGAAAGAGGCACCGGCACATCTGCGGCCGTTGCTACGCGACCGATCGCCCAGGCAAGTCCGACACCGAGTCCGACGCCGATCACCGAGGCGATCACGCCGACCGCAGCGGCTTCGCTGCGAATGCTCCGGCGAACCTGTTTGGCTGTGGCGCCGACGCATCGCAGCAACGCGAGTTCCTGAGTGCGCGCGGCGAGCAGAACGGCAAACGTATTGGCGATCACCAGCGCGGCAACAACAACGGCAATGGCACCGAAGGCGAGCAACACCGTGCTGAGGATCTTGGTGCCACCCATGTATTCCGCTGCCGCGTTGTCGGTGGCTTCTTCTCCCGTCAACACGGTGGAGTCCGCGGGCAACGCGCTCGCGATCGAATCCACGAGTTGTTGCTGAGAGCGCGAACCGTCACCGGCGACACGGAACTCACGTTTGGCGCTGTCCCCGGCCCACGCGCTCACCTGCTCGGCGGTGGTGAATATCTTGATCCCGCCCAGTCGTTGCGCCGAACCGGAGAGATCGACCAGCCCGACCACCTGCGCGGTGGGCGCAGCGGCACCGACCGTCGAATCCCTTGCCGTGACAGCGATTCGGGCACCCGTCGGTATCCCGGAGTCCGCGCTCACCAACACCTGCCCCAGACCGGCCGGAAGCGAACCCTCCGACAAGTTCTCCCAACGCAATTCGGGATTGTCGGCGATCGAGAGAGCATCCCCGTAGGACGCGCCCTTTGCCTCGGAGTCGACACGAACATACGTCGACACGTCGTCGGCGACTGCCGAGACGCCCGGCACCGCACTCAGCAGTGCTTCCGTCACGCCTGGACCGGAGGCGACGACATCCGTGGTTTCGTATTGCGTCGCAAGTGATTTACTCACACTCGCATCGACCGTCGAGCTCAATGTCAAAGTCGCGACGATGTATCCGACTGCGATCACCACGGCGAGTATCGAAGCCACATAGCGCCCGGCATGTGCCCGCGCCTGGGCAAAAGCCAGACCCCTCATCGCAGTGCACCCGAAACTGCAGGAACATCAGCCAGGTCGTCGGCACCGAGTGCTCGCATGGCACCGATCACCGAGTCGACGGTGGGATGGTCGATCTCTCCGGCAATACGCCCGTCCGCGATCAACACGACGCGGTCCGCATACGACGCCGCCACCGGATCGTGTGTCACCATGACAACCGTCTGACCGGTCTCCCGAACACTGGTGCGCAAGAGGCCCAGAACCTCGGTCCCGGAACGGGAATCCAAATTTCCCGTGGGCTCGTCGGCAAAAATCACGTCGGGCTGCGGCAGTAGTGCGCGGGCGACAGCTACACGCTGCTGCTGACCACCGGACAACTCGTGCGGCAGGTGGTCGAGGCGCTTCGACAGGCCCAGTTTCCCGATCACCTCGTCCATCCACTCGGGCGAGGGTTCACTACCCGCCAGCTTCATCGGCAGCAGCATGTTCTCCCGAGCAGTGAGCACCGGCAGCAGGTTGAACGCTTGGAAGACGAATCCGATTCGCTCGCGTCGAAGTTCGGTGAGTTCCGTGTCACCGAGTTTCGTGACTTCGGTGTCGCCCAGGAAGACCTGTCCGCCCGAAACCGTGTCGAGCCCGGCCAGGCAGTGCATGAGCGTCGACTTTCCGGAGCCGGACGGGCCCATGATCGCGGTGAACCGCTCACGACCGAAGTCCACGTCGACCCCGCCGAGCGCGTGAACCGTGGTCTCACCGGTGCCGTACACCTTGGTGACACCGCGGGCAGTGATCGCCGGCACTGCGGCTGGTTCCGTCGTGGTGTGCGCATGCATTTTTTGCCCTCCGTAAAGCTTCTCGCTATGACGGAATCGACGTTATTGCAGCGCAAGTGGTCTCCGCGTCGGAGCGCGGGGCGATCTTGGAGAGCCCGGTGTCATCCCGGGGTAGGACTGAACAGGGCTGCGCGTCAGCCCTCGGTGCCGAGGAGATCTGCGCGCCGGACAAGTCCGATCTGGAAGGCAAAGACGACGGCCTGCACACGATCACGTGAATGGGTCTTCGAAAGAACCCGTCCGACATGGGTTTTCACTGTCGTTTCGGAGACGTGGAATTTTGCGGCGATCTCCGAATTCGACAGCCCGTACGCCATGGCCTCGAGCACCTCGACCTCGCGCGGTGTCAGCTCTTCGGGCAACTGCGATTCGGGCGCCGAACCTTCCAGGAGAGGTCCGACGTGCTGAAGCAGCCGCCGAGTGGCCCGAGCTTCGATCACCGCGTCCCCGCGATGCACGGTGCGGATGGCGTCGAGCAACTGTTCCGGTGGCACGTCCTTGAGCAGGAAGCCGCTGGCGCCCGCCCTGATTGCCGACATCACGTACTCGTCGTTGTCGAAGGTGGTGAGCACCACGACCTTCGGCGCATCGGGGTCGGCCAGGAGCCGACGGGTCGCCTCGATGCCGTCCATCTTCGGCATCTGGACATCCATCAGGACGACGTCGACATGTCGGGCCGCCAACTCGGTCAATGCCTGCTGACCGTCCGAAGCCTCGACCACCACGGACAGATCCGGCTGCGAGTCGATGACCATTCGAAAACCTGCGCGGACCAGCTGCTGATCGTCGATCAGTGCCACTGCGATCGGAGCCACGTGTTCGTCCATGCCACTCACCTTAAGACCTTCAGACGTTTCAAGACCTACCCAGACGTTCGTTCATACGGCAGGACGGCCCGGACACTGTATCCGCCGCCTGATTTCGGCCCGGCGGTTACTTTGCCTCCGTGCAGCTTGGCTCGCTCGGCCATTCCGATCAGTCCCTGTCCGCCTGGTGACGATTCGACCAGCGCGGCGCTGCCGCCTCGTCCGTCGTCGGTGATGCCGAGAACGAGTTCGGTTTCAGCCCAAGTCATCTCGACGCTCGCCTGTGCTCCTGGCCCCGCATGTTTGAGAACGTTCGTCAGCGATTCCTGGACGATGCGATACGCCGTCAACCCCGCACCCGCAGAGAGTTCGCGTGGTTCACCGGTCACACTGACGGCGATGTCGAGTCCGCTGCTGCGTAACTCGTGGAAGAGACTGTCGATATCGCCGGCGCCCGGGATCACCGAGAAATCCCGGGGCGTGTCCTCACGCAGGACGGACAGAAGCGATCGCATGTCGGTCAACGCTTGGCGACCGGTGGAGGCAATGGTTTCGAGCGCCTGAATTGCAGCCTGAGGATCCTTGGCCGCGCTGTAACGTCCGCCGTCGGCCTGAGCGATGACAACGGTCAACGAATGCGCGACGATGTCGTGCATCTCGCGCGCAATCCTCGAGCGTTCGCTGATCGTCGCGATTTCCGCTTCCTGCGCACGCTCGAGTTCGAGCAACCGTGCGCGCTCGGTCAGACCTTCCAATTGTTTGGTGCGAACTCGACGCAAATCACCGAACGCCCAGACCGCGAGCATGAAGATCATGACGGCCACGGACTGCATGACCTGCGAAGACACCGGGATTCCGTCGTAGCCGAAGTATCGAACAGTTCCGGCAATCGAGCCGAGCAACGCGAGCACCAGGCCGGTGAGCGAACTCCACCGAGCGCCATAGGCGGCCAGCGCGTACAGGGAGATGGGCACGACAACGGCCGATGCGAGCAGTGTGTTGCCGATGAAGATCACGTGTAGAACTGCGAACCCTGCGATCACCATGCCGGAGAGTTCGGGGCGCGAGCGTCGCCATGCCAACGGAACGGTCATACCCAGCGAGACGAACACCGCCAGCGGACTCGCCTCGACCGCAACGACAACGCTGAACAGTGCGGCAACCGTCGCAATGCAGATGTCCACACCGCGAGCATGTTCCGCGCTCCAGCGGACGAAGCGTTCACTAGTCGGAAAACGAGCCATGCCGCCAAGAGTAGCTTTTACTGACGAGCTTTCACTCAGGTGCGGTAACCGCCGTCTTCGAGACCGGCCTCGATTTCGAATCGGTTCCGCGGACCGCGATGACGCAACTCCTCACGCAGGTACAGCAGCCCGAATACGATTCCGTACCTGGCCCATTGGTCCGCGTGAACTGCCTCGTGACGAAGGACGGATCGAGTCGTGTTTCGCCGGGTGAGGTACACACCACCGAGAGTTGTTCCGCCTCTGGCGAACCCGCCGCGCAGCCCGGAAGCGACAAAGATCCCGGACTCGTCGTCGAAGCGGATGTCCGCGCCGAGAATCCCGGCGTAGAACAGCGCGACGCGAGTGACGAATGCGGACTGCGCGCTGCCCCGACTCGCTCGGATCAGCGGCAGTCCGCGCCGTGCACACACGAGAAGATCAGCCCAGCAGTTTCTCGCGGAGCGCCTTGTCCTTGTCGAGCACCATCGCCTCGAGGCTCTCCTGGAAAGCCACCATCCGCTGCTGCAGTGCGGGATCCGAAGCGCCGAGGATCCGAGCAGCCAACAGACCGGCGTTGCGAGCGCCGCCGATCGAGACCGTCGCCACCGGGACGCCGGCCGGCATCTGCACGATCGAGAGGAGTGAATCCATACCGTCGAGGTACTTGAGCGGCACCGGAACACCGATGACCGGCAACGGTGTAGCCGAGGCAACCATGCCCGGAAGATGCGCGGCGCCACCGGCACCGGCGATGATGACCTTGATTCCGCGGCCCGCGGCTTCCTTGGCGTAGTCGAGCATCCGCTGAGGCGTGCGATGCGCCGAGACGACACCGACCTCGAACCGGATACCGAACTCGGCCAGAGCTTCGGCTGCAGCTTCCATGGTCGGCCAATCCGAATCGCTGCCCATGATCAGGCCGACCTGCGCGCTCTCACTCACCGTGTACATCCCATCCGTCGGTCCAAACTGCATACGAAAGCCAATGTGCTGCGCGCTCGGCGCGTTCCCGAACTGCGGCAACGTAATTCGGATCGTCGATGGATCCGGCGCCGCCGACGATGTTGACGTGGCCGATCTTGCGATCCTTGCGCTCACCCTTGCCGTACAGGTGGATCTTCGCATCGGGCATCCGCGCGAAGAGGTGATGGACACGCTCGTCCATCGTCATCTCGGGCGCTTCCGGCGCACCCAGAACGTTTGCCATCACCGTGACCGGCGCGATCGGCGAGGTGTCGCCGAGCGGGTAGTCGAGAACGGCACGCAGATGCTGTTCGAACTGAGAGGTGCGTGCGCCGTCCATCGTCCAGTGACCGGAGTTGTGCGGGCGCATTGCCAGCTCGTTGACCACGAGAGTGCCGTCAGTCGTCTCGAAGAGTTCGACGGCCATCGAGCCGACGACACCCAACTCGGAAGCGATGCGCAGCGCCAATTGTTCGGCTTCCTCGGCAACGGCACTCGAAAGGGCGGGGGCAGGTGCGATCACGACGGCGCACTGGCCGTTGCGCTGAACGGTCTCTACGACCGGCCACGTAGCGCCCTGTCCGAACGGCGACCGCGCAACCATGGCAGACAGTTCCCGACGCATCGAGACCATTTCCTCGACGATCAGCGGAACACCCTTGTCCAGCTGCTCGGTGACAATGGCTTCTGCTTCGTCCTGATCATCGGTGATCCAGACGCCCCGGCCGTCGTAGCCTCCGCGGGTTGCCTTGATGACAAGCGGCCAACCGTGTTCGGCACCGAAACGCACGACGTCTTCCGCCCACGTCACTTCGGCGTACGCGGGTACAGGTGCGCCCAGTTCGGCAAGTTTGCGACGCATCAGCAATTTGTCCTGAGCGAAGATCAGAGCCTGCGGCGGAGGCTGAACGTTCACGCCTTCGGCAACAAGAACCTCGAGATGTTCGGTCGGCACGTGCTCGTGGTCGAACGTCAACGCGTTGGAACCGACCGCTGCGCGGCGAAGAGCGTCGAGGTCGGTGTGGCTACCGAGCACGACATCGGGGCTGACCTGAGCTGCCGGCTCGTCCGCAGTTCCGGAGAGCACTCGGAGCGTCTGGCCCAGGGCCACCGCCGCCTGGTGAGTCATCCTGGCCAACTGTCCGCCACCGATCATGGTGACGACGGGCATGGATGCTTTTGCCGGTCGAGGGGTGGTCGGGCGGGCGGGGATCTGCGCGGGATCGTTGTTGCCGGTCACGGCTCTCTATGTTGTCATGTGCCGCGTTCGCCCGTTCATTCAGCGTTCCCAATCTGTGATTCTGCTGATGAATCCGCGGCAAATTGGTGGTAACGCGGTTTCGTTTCGTAAACTCATCTGTTGTGCCATTTGTCGACGGGGTCATTGCCCGCATACCCCAACCGTTTCGTGACATCGCTCTGCGTCACAGCGAGCTGATCAAATTCGCGATCGTCGGCGGAACTACCTTCCTGATCGACTCGGGCATCTTCTACACACTCAAGCTGTCGATCCTCGAATCCAAGCCGATCACGGCCAAGATCATCGCCGGCGTCGTCGCGGTGATCGCGTCGTACATTCTCAACCGCGAGTGGTCGTTCAAGAACCGTGGTGGCCGTGAGCCAGCGCACGAAGCTGCTCTGTTCTTCATCATCAGCGCCATCGGCGTCGTCATCAGCTTCATCCCGCTCTACATCTCCAGTTACGTCTTCAACCTGCGTGTACCCGAAGTCAGCTTGGCGACGGAGAACATCGCCGACTTCATCAGTGCATATGTCATCGGCAACCTGCTGCAGATGGCGTTCCGATTCTGGGCCTTCCGCAAGTTCGTGTTTCCCGACGAGAATCCGGAACCGCTCGAACTGTCCGACACCACAGGATTGTCCGAAACCACAGCGTTATCCGAAACCACAGCGTTATCCGAAACCACGGCGCCTGACCCGGTCATTCCTGATGCCGAAGAGGAGCTCGGGCACTCCTGAGTTTTCCGTCTGCGCGAGCCTTTCGGTCAGCGCGGTTCGCGGTGCGGAACGACGTCCGCGGTCGGCGCAGTGTTGGCCACCGGCAGGAAGACCGCGAACAAGGCAGGCTTACGCCTCTGCAGTTCCAGTCGGCCCCCGTCGGCCTCGATCAGTGCACGTGCGAGCGCCAACCCGACGCCGGTGGACCCGGCCCCCGAAAATCCTCTGTCGAAGATGTGCGGTGCAAGATCGTTCTCCACGCCGGAGCCTTCGTCGGTGACCTCGACGCACACCATCGAGTCACGACGAGACGAACTGCGCCCGGTACCGTCGATCAATCGGACAGACACCGTGCACGTACCTTCACCGTGTTCGAACGAATTGTCGACCAGAACGGAAACAGCTTCACGCAGACGCGAACCTGTGGTCGCGGCCATCACCGCGCGATCGCCGCGTAGGCGGAGCCTGCGTCCCTCTCCGTCGAACTGAGCCTGCCAGTCGCGGGTCACCTGTTCCAGCTCGCCGACTACCGACACCAGACTCGCCGATGACCCACTGGTGCGCGACGAGCGAATCAGGTCGTCGATTCCGTCGGTGAGCCTGTCCACTTGCGCCATGGCTTCCTCGGCCTCGTTCACGACGTCAGGATCTTCGTGAACGGACAACTCGTCCAAGCGCAGCCGCACTGCAGTCAGTCGACTGCGCAGTTGATGCGAGACGTCCGCGACCAGCGCGCGTTCTCGTTGCAGCCGCACCGAAATTTCCACAGTTGCCGCGTCGAGGACGTCGGACACGCGGTCGAGTTCGGGGATGTCGTGCCGACGAGGATCCGGCCGGAAGTCACCTTCGGCGAGGCGCGCCGCCCGGTCGGCCACATCCTGCAGCGGATCGGCAAGCCGACGTGCAGTGACCACAGCGACCACGGTGCCTGCCGTGATGGACAGAAGCACGAGCACACCGACGGCCATCACCGCTTGCTTCTGCTGGGTGCGCAAGTTCTCCGACGGCACCTCGAGACGCAACGAGCCGGACGTTCCCATCGCGAGCGATTCGACGAGTGCGTTCTTGACCGTCGCCTCACCGACGTCGACGCGTGCAGCGCCGTCGACGACGGTCGGATACACGACGACGAGGCGCCCGTCGTTCGGGGTGAGAACCTTGAGCGAATCGGTGTTCAACGCGCCTTCGACGAGCCCGTTCGTCCCCTCTTGCGCGATGACCTCAGCGGCCATCCGGTCGAGGCGCACCCGGAGATCACTTCGCGTCACGTCCTCCACCCAGAGCCACGCCGTGTAGATCAGCGGAACTCCCAGCAGCAACGCCGTCATGATCACGACAGCGAGAATCGACTGCAATATGCGACGCCGCATGCCGGCAGTTCCTGATTCTCGAGAAGTTAGTCGGTGTTGATTCGGAAACCGACACCGCGGACGGTGGCAATTCTGCGTTCCACAGCGGGGCCCTCGTCACCGATCTTGCGGCGCAGCCACGACATGTGCATGTCGAGCGTCTTCGATCCACGAAGCTCGACGTCGCCCCACACCTCACGAAGGATCGTATCGCGCGATACTACTTCCCCGGCATGTTCGAGGAGGACCCGCAGAAGTTCGTATTCCTTGTTGGCCAAGGCGATTTCGGAGCCGTTGACGAGTACGCGTCGTGCCGCGGGCTCGAGCCTGATGCCACCGACCTCGACGATCGTGTCCTCGCGGCCACCGTGGCGACGCAGGAGTGCTCGCACACGTGCCATCAACTCGGCGAGACGAAACGGCTTGCTGACGTAGTCGTCGGCGCCGGCGTCCAACCCGACCACGAAGTCGACTTCGTCGGTCCTGGCGGTCAACATCAGCACGGCGAGCGAGGTGCGATGCGCACGAATCTGTCGACAGACCTCGAGGCCGTCCATGCCCGGAAGGCCGAGATCGAGAATCAACAGATCGAAATCACCTTCGAGCGCCTGCTGCAACGCAGCGGGTCCGGTCGGTTCGACCGTCACCGAATACCCTTCACGCCCCAGTGCGCGGGAGAGGGGTGCGGCAATGGCCTCGTCGTCTTCGGCTAGCAATACGGCAGTCACACGAACAGACTACGGACAACACGCCTTTGCACGTTGATTACCAGCCATTTCGATCGTTCGGGTCGTCGTTTTCACCCGCCGGCCACTGCGGTGGCTGCGATGGTGGCTGCTGCATGGAATCGAAAACCTGGTGATACAGCAGGGCGTGAACGTGCTCGACGTCAGGAATGTCGTCGAACTCGAGCGGATCGTCACTGGCAGAGGCGATGACCAGAGTTCCGGTCTTGAGCATTCGATCGATCAAGCCGTGGCGGAACTGAACATTGCTGATCCGCCCCATGGGGATGTCGATACCGGTATGCGTGAGCACTCCGTGGCGGATGAGCACTCGCCGATCGGTGACGATGAAATGCGTGAACTTCCAGACCGTGAACGGCGCAACCGATCGCCAGGCCACGACACCGAGCCAGATGATTCCGATGGCGATGGACGACACGGTGCGAGCCGTGCCGTCCAATCTCGTCTGTGCGAGGCCCAACAAGAACCCGGCTACGGCCGTCGCAAGCACGAACGTCAGCGCCGGAAGCACCAACATCTTCCAATGAGGATGGCGATGCAGTATCAGTTCCTCGTCCTGAGCGAGGGCGTCTTCGGGATATCCCATGACGGGAAGTCTGCCATCCCGCACCGACTTTCAGGCACACCCACTTTCAGGCACACCCACTTTCAGGCACACCCACTTTCAGGCACACCCACGTTCAGGGCAACGCTCAGGGCTGAGCGA
Source organism: Rhodococcus sp. 5A-K4 (assembly GCF_046097995.1). NCBI lineage: Bacteria > Bacillati > Actinomycetota > Actinomycetes > Mycobacteriales > Nocardiaceae > Rhodococcus > Rhodococcus sp. 5A-K4. The sequence continues at coordinate 73,537 of NZ_JBJURM010000018.1, read as the reverse complement.
TCTTTCGCAGCACCAACGGGGTCACGACGATGATGATGCCGTACAACACCATCCACACGCCGACCACGATGCGGAAGACGTCGAGCGAGAGCTCGGGCTGCAGAAGGACGATTGCACCCGCGACGATGCTGATGACTCCGAGCACGATCGACAGACCGCGATCGACGGTGTGCCCGGACGCCGCGTCGACCAGATCGAGAACGCCACGGAATACCCACCAGGCACCGATCACCAATGCGATCAGAACCACCGTCTGCAAAGGGCTACGGAGAACCAGGAATCCGAGGAGCACTGCCAACGCGCCGGAGATCGCGACAAGCGTCCGAGTTCCACCCGAAGCCGTCACGTCCGCGAACGAACGGATGATCTGGACGATTCCGAATCCGAACAACTGAATCGCAATGACCACCGCGACCACGAAAAGGGTGGCATCCGGCCATGCGAGTACCGCGATACCCAGGCCCAATGTGAGGACACCGAGCAGCACCGTCACACCGGTGAGTACGCGGCGAGCGCTCTCGGCCGTCTCGGCTTCGGTCGGAACAACGATCGGTGTGGTCATGACGCCCCTAGGCAGCTCAGTAAATCCCGCAGTTAAATGAAATGAAGGACGGACGGTTGGTTCGAAAACCGGCCAGGGCCAAAAATTAGCACTTTGGTGCCAGAAAATCCGGCAAGGCTCACGATTCGGCTACCGGGGCGGCCCGAAGGTGCGTGATATCACCCGCAGCGACCGCAAAGGTCTCCCCATCTGTTCCTTCGATTTCGATGACAACGCGGCCGGAAGTGTCGACGTCGGTCGCGATACCGAACACCTCCTTGTCGCCCGGCAAGACCGCGCGGACTCGTTTGCCCAGCGTCCCGCAACGCTGCCGGTATTCGGCAGCCAACACAGATGTATCCCATTTCGATGATTCCCAAGCACGGAATTGCGTCGCCAACTCACGGGCGATTGCTCGAACGAGGGTGTCGCGGTCGACAGTCGATGCTTCTTCGATGAGGAGTGATGTAGCGGTCGGGACGGGCAGCTCCTCGACACCCAGGCTCACGTTCAACCCGATGCCCACCACCACCGCGGGATCGGGCGCTGTCCTTGCCACCTCGGCCAGAATTCCGGCGACCTTCTTGTCACCGATGAGAACGTCGTTCGGCCACTTGAGTTCTGCGGGCACTTCGGCCACGTTCCGCAGCGCGTCGACGACCGCGATTCCCGACAGTAGCGGGAGCCAACCCATGTCCGTGAGATTCATTCCGGGCATCGACAGCAGAACCGACATCGAGATCTGCGCTTGCGGCGGACTCACCCAAGTGCGCGAATGACGGCCGCGGGCACTCGCCTGATACTCGGCGATCAGAACGTGACGGTCGGCATCCGGATCTGCCGCTCGCGCAAGGAGATCCGCGTTCGTCGAACCGGTCTCCTCGACAACGTCGAGGCGGTTCCAGAAAACGCGCGCGTCGTCGTTGTCACTGCGCACGAGTGCGCGTCGTAGGGCATTGCCGTCGAGGGGCGGTCGGTTCAAGTCGGTCCACATAGCCCCAGCCTATGACGACAGCGAGAATGTACTGGTCAGTAGCTTGAGCCTGCAAGACAGCGACAATCGGACCTGCCTTCGAAGCCCCCCACGCACTCTCGTTAAGCTCACGTCCATGACCACTGTCCAAGAGCCGAACGCGCCGGAGGCGGCGGCCGCACCCGATATCCACACGACCGCGGGAAAGCTCGCGGACCTGCGGAATCGCCAAGCCCAGGCGCAGGCACCGAGCGGCGAAGCCGCCATCGACAAGGTGCACGCCAAAGGCAAGCTGACCGCCCGCGAGCGCATCACCGCCCTCCTCGACGAGGGCTCCTTCGTCGAACTCGACGCACTGGCACGGCACCGAAGTGTGAACTTCGGTCTCGCTGACAACCGCCCGGTCGGCGACGGCGTCGTCACCGGTTACGGCACCATCGACGGCCGCGACGTCTGTGTCTTCTCACAGGACGCCACCGTTTTCGGCGGATCGCTCGGCGAAATCTACGGTGAGAAGATCGTCAAGGTCATGGACCTCGCGATCCGCACCGGTCGCCCCCTCGTCGGCATCAACGAAGGTGCAGGCGCGCGCATTCAGGAAGGCGTCGTCTCGCTCGGCCTCTACGGCGAGATCTTCCACCGCAACGTCCAGGCCTCGGGTGTCATCCCCCAGATCTCACTGATCATGGGACCCGCCGCCGGCGGCCACGTCTACTCCCCCGCACTGACCGACTTCGTCGTGATGGTCGACGAGACTTCCCAGATGTTCGTCACCGGCCCCGACGTCATCAAGACAGTCACCGGCGAAGACGTCACGATGGAAGACCTCGGTGGTGCTCGCACCCACATGGTCAAGTCCGGAGTCGCCCACTACGTCGCTTCCGGCGAGCAGGATGCCCTCGACTACGTCAAGGACCTGCTCAGCTACCTGCCGTCCAACAACCAGGCAGCAGCTCCCCGCGGCGAGATCACCGACCCGATCGTCGGTTCGATCGAAGACAGCCTGACCGCTGAGGACATCGAACTCGACACCCTCATCCCGGATTCGGCCAACCAGCCGTACGACATGCACGAGGTCATCCGTCGCATCCTCGACGACGACGAGTTCCTCGAGGTCCAGGCCGAGCGCGCGATGAACATCATCGTCGGTTTCGGTCGCGTCGACGGCCGCTCGGTCGGCATCGTCGCCAACCAGCCCACCCAGTTCGCGGGCTGCCTCGACATCGACGCCTCGGAGAAGGCCGCTCGCTTCGTGCGTACCTGCGACGCGTTCAACGTCCCGATCATCACCCTCGTCGACGTTCCCGGTTTCCTCCCCGGAACCGAGCAGGAATACAACGGCATCATCCGTCGCGGCGCGAAGCTCCTCTACGCGTACGGCGAAGCAACGGTCGGCAAGATCACGGTCATCACCCGCAAGGCTTACGGCGGAGCGTACGACGTCATGGGCTCCAAGCACATGGGCGCCGACGTGAACCTGGCATGGCCGACCGCTCAGATCGCCGTCATGGGTGCATCCGGAGCTGTCGGATTCGTCTACCGCAAGCAGCTTCTCGAAGCCGCGAAGAACGGCGAAGACGTCGATGCACTGCGCCTCAAGCTGCAGAACGAGTACGAGGACACCCTCGTCAACCCGTACGTCGCCGCTGAGCGCGGATACGTCGACGCTGTCATTCCTCCGTCGCACACCCGCGGACAAATCGTTTCCGCATTGCGACTGCTCGAGCGCAAGGCCGTTTCCCTTCCGCCCAAGAAGCATGGGAACATTCCCCTATGACCGCAACCACCGAGGACATTCTCAGCGAAGATGTCGCACTGGCGGAGACTGCACCGACCAACGGTGCGGTCGTCGAGGGAAGCGCGACGGACGCTTCGCTCACGGAGCTGACCGAGACGTCGACCTCCGACGCGTCGGTCATCAAGATCGTCAAGGGTTCGCCCACCGACGTCGAGATCGCGGCACTGGTAAGCGTGCTTGCCGCGGCTGCCGGCAGCGGTCAGGCTCCCGAGTCGAATGTTCCCGCGGAGACCTGGGGCGATCCGACTCAGTTCCACCGCACGCGTGCGCCGTTCTCGCCGTACGCGTACCTGAACCCCGCGATCCGTCGCAGCTGACGATCACTTGCTGACGTGACTCAACTGGTTCTAGCTTCAGCGTCCCCGGCTCGCCTCGCAGTTCTGCGGGCGGCCGGGGTTTCGCCGCTTGTGCGTGTCTCCGGCGTCGACGAGGACAAGATTGCCGACAACCTCGGCCCCGACGCCGCTCCCGAAAAAGTCGTGACGGTGCTGGCGGAAGCCAAGGCCGCCGAGATCGTTCCCGGCCTCGCCGCCGACAATCTCACCGACGTAGTCGTTGTCGGGTGCGATTCGATGCTCCTGATCGACGGGCAACTTCAAGGCAAGCCGGGCAGCGTAGACATCGCCCGAAAGCGATGGGCCGCAATGGCCGGACGCAGCGCCACTCTCTTGACCGGGCACTGTGTCCTGCGCGTCGCCGACGGCCGCATCGTTCGCATGGCCTCGGATCACAGCGCAACAGTGGTTCATTTCGCGCAACCGTCCACCGAAGATCTCGAGGCATACCTGGCAACGGGCGAACCGCTCCAAGTCGCCGGAGCATTCACGCTCGACAGTCTCGGCGGCTGGTTCGTGGAGAGGATCGAGGGTGATCCCTCGAGTGTCATCGGTATCGGATTACCTTTGGTACGAACACTGCTCGAGCGTGTCGGGGTTTCCGTCTCGGATCTCTGGCGCACGCAGAGCATCTTCTGACACGATTTCTCCAAGCACGTTTTCTCCAAGCACGTTTTCTCCACGCACGTTTTCTCCACGCACGTTTTCTCCAAGCACCACTGACCAGCCTCGCATCGGGTTCATGCCGATGCGAAGCTGGTCGTTTTTGTTGTCGCCGAAGAGGCTTGACCCCTCAGGTTTTGAATGTGGTGTTCGCGGGCCGCGGGTGCTGCCGCGGGTCGATCGAGGGCGGCGGGATGAACCACGGTTTGTTGTCGACCCCGATTCGGATTTCCCATTTCCCGACGAACCTGGATTTGCGGTGCATCAGCCGGTGATGCGAACGGCACAGCAGGACAAGGTTGCTCATCACCGTCGGCCCGCCGTTGGCCCAGTGCCGAATATGGTGCGCATCCGTCCAGGCCGGTACACACGTGCAGCCGGGGAACGCGCAGCCTTTGTCGCGGGCGATCAACGCCACTCGCTGTTCGGCGGACACCAACCGTTTCCCGGGTTTCGCATCCAACGGCGCGCCGTGGTCGTCGAGCAGAACAGTCGACAGGAAACAGTCACACCCGAGGAGTCTGGTCTGCGACACGGACAGTGGTCCGAGCCAGGACATGTGCCCGACATCAAGATCGGCCGGCTCCAGTGAGCCGTCATCACCCGAATCCGAAGACTGTGCGGCACAACCCCGATGCTCAGCCAAATCACGAGCATTGATGTGCACGTTCACATGCGGCCGCTGACCACCATCCGTACCGGTCTTGGCGCAGTCCAAATACCGGCGGATCAGTTCGGTGAACCCGTCCGCCGTGCGTTTCGCCGCCGACCGAGAATCCGGGGTTCCATCCGGTGCCGGGGTCGGCATCGTCAGATTCGACAACGCCGACAACAACATTTCACCGGTGAGAGCATCGAAATCCCCGCGCACCACCACCCGACCGTTCAACGTCGACGCGATCCGGAGCTCGTTGCGGTCGATATCTTCGGCGGGCGGAATCTCATCGGATTCGAACACTCGCTCCAAGGTCGCGATCACGTTCCGTACCTTCGTGGTCGTGGCCTCCACCCCGGAAGCGGCAGCCAACAACAAGTCGATACAGCGAGGGAGCGCTTCGTCCGGCATGCCCTTCGGCGGGGATTCGCAGAACGCCACGATCAACACGGCATGATCGAACGAGCAGTCCCCGACATCGAACCGAGCTGCCACCGCCGGAAACGGGCGCAGCGCTGCACCGAGGGCGGCGATCTTCTTCCCGTCCCGAACCTGCAGCATCGTGTTCGCCGCCAACCAGCACCCCACCCCGCGGCTCGCGATCACCTGATCATCCGGCCGCAACGACAACTCGTCCACCACCGCCACCCGAACAGCCTCGAGACGCAGAATCTCCGCACTCGCCGACACCGCAGCTGCACACAACTCAGAAGCAGACAACCGCCACAGACGTCCGCGCAACCCCACCGCAGAACCAGACACCACATCCGACAACAAGACACTCATTGAATCCCCCGATCCCCTGAACACAGGCTACTCGAACACCCGTTCGAGTCAAGGGTATTTTTTTCAGACTGGGGAATTGACCCGCGGCAGGGCGGTCGAGGCCAATCCGATGCCGAGCGCAATTGCTGCGATGATCGCGAGCACGCGGCGTTGGGCTTCGAGAAACGCTTCGCCGGCCGCCGCGCGAGTAGATGCGTACGCGGCATCAACTGCCACTTGAACGGCTTGGCCCCCGGCGCCGGCAGTTCCTTCGCGGCGACATTCCGGCGCCACCTCCATCGGTGTTCCGGATGCCAATTGACTTGTCGCGCAATCGACAAATGCCTTTTCGGCGATGTCGACCAGGCCGGGATTCACGCCGGCAGCTTCAAGATTCGCAACGTACTCGGGCCGCTCCCCCTGCACTGCTTGCGGAGCTTGCCCCGCAACGAGCGAGAAGAACACCACTCCGATCAGGGCCAGTCCGATCGAGCTGCCAACCTGCTGAACGGTCGGTAGCAGTCCCGACACCGAACCCGCGTGCGCGGGTTCGACCGTCGCGAGGATCGCGGTTTGCAGTGGCGCCACGAACAGTCCGAGCCCTGCGCCCCCGAGGAGGAGAGGACCGGCGAGCGCGAGCCAGCGTGGATCAGTTCCTTCGTGCTCGAGGATGACCGACAACGCGATCAGCGAGCCGGCAAAGACGACCATCCCCAAGATCAGGACGCGGTTTCCAAGCATCCGGTACACCGCGGATGAGAGAACCGCAGCCACGCCCATGCCGACGGCCCACGGGAGCGTCATCACGCCCGCTCGCAATGCGGAGAACCCGAACCCGAACTGAAGCGTGAGACTGATGGTGAAGATCAACGAAGTCAGGGTTCCGAAGAATACGAACGCAAGAACCGCGCCGATCGCGAAGGCTCGGTCGCGGAAAAGCTCCAGACGAAGGACCGGATCGCCGCCTCGTTTCGCCAGACGCGATTCGTAGAGCACAAACGCCAATGCCACCGGCACCGACATCGCGAGCATGACAACAAGACCTGTGGGCCATCCACGCGCCCTTCCCTCGGCCAGGGGAAGGATCAGCAGGAACAGCGCCAGCGATGACAGTGCGGCGCCGATGAGGTCCAGTGAGCGCACATGCTCAGCGCGAGCATCGACGAGATGGAAATACCCGAGAATCAAGGCGGCGATGCCGATCGGAATGTTGACGAAGAAGATCAGGCGCCAGCCCCAGTCGAAGAGATTCCACTCGATCAGCAGCCCGCCGATCAGAGGCCCACTGACCGTTGCGAGCCCGATGGTCGCACCGTAGATCCCGAACACTCGCGGATGCCTGGCCTTCGGAAACAGACCCGAGATGATGGCAAACGTCTGAGCGGACATCGAACCGGCCGCCAACCCTTGCAAACCCCGGAAGACGATCAACATCGTCGCGCTCTGAGCGAGCCCGCACAGCAACGAGGCCGCGACGAATACGGACAGGGCGGTCAGAAAAACAACCCTACGACCGAACAGGTCCCCCAACCTGGCCGCGGTGATCAACGAACACGCAAAAGCCAGGATGTACACGCTGACCATGAGCAACTGCGCCGATACGCCTGCTTGAAGATCGACGGCGATACTCGGAAGCGCGACGTTGACGATCGTCGCGTCGAGCAACTGCATGAACGCCGCCGCCAGACTCGTCGCCAACCCGAGCCAGGGCGTCAGAGAACCAGCTCGTCGTCCGCCCTTGTGGTCGGCGCCGACAGCGTCACCTAAAGGGTCCGGAAGCACCGAATGATCCTAATCGAACAGGACGCTTCTAGAACCTGTTCTTGTTTAGATTGTAGTATTTCGGACAATTCAGTCCCCCAGATGGGATAGTTCGTCGTCTGCCCATTTTCAGAGCAGGCTTCTCGACGACACACGCAGGAGTTCTACTCGATGGATCTGAACTTGATCACCCATTGGCACCCGCTTCCTGGACGGGTAATCGAATGGGGCGTCACGCATGCTTCCGCTCAACGAGCCGCCGAAGCCGAGATCGACCGAGAACTACCCCCGACCACGATGCAGGATCGCCACCTGCGACGCGCCCGCGTCACCGCAGAGAAGGGCGATCCGCAGTCTCCGTGGATCGGTATCGCCTTCGATTTCGCAGGAACACTCGACCGCGACGCCATGACGCGAGCCCTGCAGCGCTACGTCCGTCGCCACGACACGCTGCACAGCTGGTTCTCCTTCGACGAAGCAACCACCGACGCTGCGGACACCGCGTTCGAGGTCCGTCGACACGTGGTGCCGGTCGAGAGCATCGAACTCGAGTACCGCGTCGGCGACGACGTCTCCGAATCCGAGGCGATCCGCGCACTCGTCGCAACCAAGTTCGCAACGGAAACCAGTGCCCTTCAGTGGCCGGCCTTCGTGTTCGGCGCCGTCGAGCACCACCATGCCGACCTCGAAGCCGATCCGAGCTTCACCCTGTTCCATGCAGTCGACCACGCCCATTCGGACATGAACTCGATGGTGCTGATGTACGCGGAATTGCGTCAGCTCTACGCCGCGGAAACGACCGGGTCACATCCCGAACTGGGCCCCGCGGGAAGTTACGCACAGTTCGGTCGCGTCGAACGCGAGCGAACAACCGAACTGACTATGCAGTCCCCCGAAGTGCACCAGTGGCTCGGTTACCTCATGCGCAGCGGCGGCTCGTTCCCCGGATTTCCGCTCCCGCTCGGGGCGGAAGACGCGCCCAAACCGGCTATCGGTTCACGCTTCGACCTGGCCGACGACAATGAGTGCGAAAGGTTCGGTGCGGTCTGTAAAGCCAACGGCGCCAACTTCATCGGTGGAATATTCACCGCCCTCGCGATTGCGGAATTCGAACTGGCCGGACGCGACAAGTACATCGCCCTCTCGCCGGTCAGCACACGAACCGAGGCCGACTCGTTTGCACAGGGCTGGTACATCAACCTGATCCCGGTCGGCATCGACGTCGACGACAAGCGACGCTTCACCGAGTTGGCAAAGCTCGGGCAGCAGGGGTACCACGACGGCAAGGCACTCCTCGATGTCTCTGTGCAGCAAGTCATCGATCTGGTTCTGTCGAGCTTGGCCGAGTCGGATTCCGCACCCGGCGGATTGTCGAAGACGCTCACCCCACCGCCGATCGTCTCGTACATCGACGGCCGCCGCATGCCGGATCCATACAGTTACGCCGAGACGAAGGCAACGGGAATCGTCGGCGGCAAAGAGACGCAGATCGCGTCGATGTGGATCAACCGGATGCACACCGGCACCTGGATCGCCGTGTCCCACCCTGACACCCCTATTGCCCACGAATCGGCCACCCGCTTCGCCGAGCACGTCTCCAAGATCATCAAAACTGTTGCAGCTCAGGGCGACTACTCGTTCTCGGCACCAGAGGGAGCGTCCTGATGCATGTCACCTCGATCGATCGATACGGACTCGAGCCCGGAATCGTCACCGAATGGTCGCTCCAGCCCGCGGACGGCGCCGTCACCGAGTCGGAAGTACCACCGTCGTACAACCAACATTTCCATCTCGAGACTGCGCGAACACACGGCATGGGCCGGAGTGTGTGGATGGCAGCCGCATTCGACCTTCCCGGAGAACTGAATCGGCCCGCACTCGATCTCGCGCTGCGCCTGTTCATCAGTCGCCATGACACTCTGCACACAGGATTCGAGGTGGGCGAGTTCACCACCACCCGAATGGGACTCGATCCCGACGGCACACACATCGAGACTTCGGAACCTGTGAAGTTCGATTCGACCGAAGTCCTCCGAGCGCACCTCAAGAAGCGATTCACGACGGTATGCGATCCACTGACCTTCCCCGCCTACACGTTTGCCACGGTCGAACGCGAAGAGCACTACACGGTCCTGAGCGCCTTCGATCACACCCTCGTCGACGGCTACTCGTTGGTCATCGCTCTCGGGGAACTGCGACAGATCTACGAGGGACTGATCGCAATACCCGAACTGACCGACCACGAGGCCGTCGACGCAGTGATGAGCCGACTGGGTGACCCGGGAAGTTTCGTGCGGTACTGCGAACTGGAGGCCGACGCTCTGCTTCCCGTCGACAACGACCCTCGAATCCGAGAGTGGGCAAGGTTCTACGAGATTTGTGGTGGCACATCGCCGAGTTTCCCCTTGGATCTCGGCGTCGAGGCAGGAAAGCCCGCGCCTCAGGGCGCCGATGTGCGCGTGCTGCTCGACGAGGAACTGACCGCGACGTTCGACGAGATCTGCCTATCCGCCGGCGGTAGCGTGTTCACCGGAATCCTCACTGCGATGGGACTTTCCGTCCACTCGTTCACCGGACAGGCGACGCTTCCACTGCAATTCCCGCTGCACATCCGCAAAGATCCACGCTGGGCCGACGCCATCGGCTGGCTCACCACGAGCGCGCCGATCACGGTCCAGATCACTCCCGACGCGGATTTCGGTGCATCCCTTGCACATACGCACGCGTCATTCCGAGTTGCGTTGACGCTCGAGGGCGTCACCATGGCCCAGGTTCGAGATGCTTTGGGCGACAAGATTCGACGCACGCGCACTGACGTCTTCATGGTGTCGTACATCGATTACCGCAAACTACCCGGCACCGACGATCATGATCTCCTCAACGCTCATCACATCAGCAATGTGACTGTCGCCGACGATGCCCAGTTCTGGATTTCGCGAACGAACCGTGGTCTCTCGCTGCGTTCGCGCTTCCCGGACACCGACACGGCAAACGAAACCATGGTGAATTTCCTCACCGATCTCAACCGGATTCTGAGGGAAGTCTGCGCCCGGGGCGTGACGCCGATCGGAAGTGTCACCGAACAATTGAGAGATTCGAGCGTCGGGGCAGGAACACCGAGGATTTAGTGTCGGCAACGGGTACGAGCAGGCAGAACCTGCTTCCGGGCGTCTCCCCTTGCGCGCAGCGCATAGAATCGATCAAGTCCGTGTTCGAACCGAACGATTCGTCTTCAGGAGTACGCCCGTGCCCGTTGCCCCCGATCCCTCAACCGCGTTTGCCGAGTTCGCGCATCCCGACCGGTTGGTCTCGACGGAATGGCTCTCGGCGAATCTCGGTACGCCGGGCCTCAAGGTCGTCGAATCCGATGAAGACGTGTTGTTGTACGACGTCGGCCACATTCCCGGCGCAGTGAAGATCGACTGGCATCTCGACCTCAACGATCCGGTCACCCGCGATTACATCGACGGTGCGAAGTTCGCAGAGTTGATGAACCGCAAGGGCATCAGCCGCGACGACACCGTCGTCATCTACGGCGACAAGAGCAACTGGTGGGCCGCCTACGCACTCTGGGTCTTCACTCTGTTCGGCCACGAGGACGTCCGTCTTCTCGACGGTGGCCGCGATGCGTGGATCGCCGAGAACCGTGACACCGCATTCGACGTTCCCGACATCACGTCAACGGATTACCCGGTCGTCAAGCGCAACGACGCTCCCATCCGCGCATTCAAGGACGACGTACTTGCACACTTGGGCGACGGGCCGCTCATCGACGTGCGATCTCCGCAGGAGTACACCGGCGAGCGCACCCACATGCCCGACTACCCCGAAGAGGGTGCGTTGCGCGGTGGACACATTCCCAGCGCTCTCAGCATCCCGTGGGCGAAGGCAGCGGCACCGGACAGCCGCTTCCGCACCCGCACCGAACTCGGCGAGATCTACGGCGGTCTGTCGGCCGACGACAACATCGTCGCGTACTGCCGCATCGGTGAGCGTTCCAGCCACACCTGGTTCGTGTTGACCCATCTTCTCGGCTACCCGAACGTTCGTAACTACGACGGTTCCTGGACAGAGTGGGGCAATGCAGTGCGCGTCCCGATCGTCCAGGGCGAAGAGCCCGGCGCAGTTCCTTCCTCCGTATCGGCGTCATGAGCACTCTTCCTTCGGCCCTGGCCGAGATCGTCGACGACTTCGCAGCCGTCGGCGCCTCGGACAAGCTCACTCTTCTTCTCGAGTTCAGCCGAGAGCTACCGCCGTTGCCGGCGGAGCTCGAGCAGAGCGCGATGGAGCCGGTCCCCGAATGTCAGTCGCCGCTGTTCCTCTCGGTCGACGATTCGGATCGCGACAACGTCCGTCTGTACTTCAGCGCGCCCCCCGAGGCTCCCACGACGCGTGGTTTCGCATCGATCCTCGCGCAGGGGCTCGACGGTCACAGCGCGGACGAGATCCTCGGTGTACCCGACGACTTCTATTCGGCGCTCGGTCTCGCAGAAGCTGTGAGCCCGCTCCGTCTGCGCGGAATGTCGGCCATGCTCGCGCGCATCAAGCGGCACTTGCGGGGCTGAAAACATGGAGTTCACCGAACTGGCCGACTATGCGATTCCGGCCGGCGCACTCGTCGAATGGTTGCCGTGCGCAACCGGGCCTTGGGTTCCGGATCCGCGGCCCGTCTCCTACATTCACGAGGCACATCTCAACCGTTCCGCTGCAGGCGCGGGCGACAAGTCTTGGCTGGGAACAGCTTTCGAGATTTCCGGCCCGCTCGATGTCGATGCGTTCCGAGTCGCCCTCGGCCGCTGGATCGACCGTCATGAAGTTCTGCGCTCGCATACCGTCCTCGAGCCCTCGAGTGGCGAGATCACCCGGCACACCGTCCCGATCGGCGGAATCGACATCGGGGTCGTCAGCCACGGCTACGACGCATCCAGCCAGGACAACTTCGACCACCTTCACCGCCTGTTCGACGATTACGCGTCCCCGCACAGTTGGCCGTCGTACGTCTTCGCGACGTTGACGCCCCGCGGTGGCGACGGTCCGTTCACCGTGTTCTTCGCGGCGGACCACTCGATCATCGACGGTTTCTCGATCGTGCTGGTCGCTCACGAGATCGCAGCGCTGTACCGCGAGGCCTCGACCGGCAGCGCTGCAAATCTGTTCCCGGTGGGCAGCTACGTCGATTTCGGTGCCGTCGAACGCGAGCAGATGGCCGACATGGAAGCCGAGAAGGCTGCGGTGGAGATCTGGCGTAAGGCTCTCGGAACGGACGGGTTACCCCAGTTCCCGCTACCGATCGGTGAACGCGGAACCGATTCTCAGAACGGCCTGTCGACCTGGCTACTCGACGCCGAGCAGTCCAAGGCCTTCAGTTCGACGTGTGCAGCCGCCGGCGTGGGTTATTTCGCCGGACTACTCGGCGGACTTGCGGCCGTAGGTCGCGAAGTCGCGGGATCCGATCAATTCGAGGTCGTGACGCCGGTTCACACCCGCAGCGCTCAGGAGTGGGCGGGTGCGCTCGGCTGGTTCGTCGGACTGTGCCCGGTCGAGTTCGCCGTTGGATCGGACTGTTCGTTCGGCGACCTCGCGACACGCGCCGCCGAATCGATCGCTTCGGTCAAGCCTGCCGCCGCTGTCCCGTTCGATCGGATCGGTGAGCACCTCGAAACCCCGATTCGACCGCGATTCGTGGTGTCCTACATGGATGTTCGCTTTGTACCCGAGGCCGCACAGTGGCCCGAATGGAACGCCAGAGCACTTCGAAGCAAGGCATACACGCACGACGTATACATCTGGATCAACCGCACACCCCAAGGCCTCAATCTCGCAGTCAGGTATCCAGGCAACGAGACGGCGAACGCCGCGGTTCACGCCTACGTGGCCACACTGCGCCGGACCGTCGAAGAAATCGTCGCCGAACCGGACACCGGCACCTCCGGCAGCTACTCATCGGTAGTTTTCGAAACCGTTTCCTAAGCCGGAGTGGGCTTTAGCGATCCGGTTACAGCCAGCGCCGAAGCGATGCATACACTCCGAAGTGATGCCAATCCCCCGATGGTGAAATCCCAGAGGAATACACCGCGGAGACAGACTATGCGAACCACAGGAGGCTCAGTGCCCAGTCATGCCAGCGCGCACATTACGAAGGTGCTTGTCGCGAACCGCGGTGAAATCGCGGTACGGGTCATCCGGGCGGCCAAGGATGCCGGCTACGGCAGCGTTGCCGTTTACGCCGAGCCCGACGCAGAAGCGCAGTTCGTGAAGCTCGCAGACGAGGCATTTGCCCTCGGCGGACAGACGTCCGCCGAGTCCTACCTCGTGTTCGACAAGATCCTCGATGCCGCCAAGAAGTCCGGCGCCGACGCCATCCACCCCGGCTACGGCTTCCTCTCCGAGAACGCCGACTTCGCCCAGGCCGTCATCGACGCGAACCTCATCTGGATCGGTCCGTCACCGCAGTCCATCCGCGACCTCGGCGACAAGGTCACGGCACGCCACATCGCAGAACGCGCGAAGGCCCCGATGGCTGCCGGCACCAAGGACCCCGTCAAGGGCGCAGACGAGGTCGTCGCATTCGCCAAGGAATACGGCGTACCGGTTGCGATCAAGGCTGCCTTCGGCGGCGGTGGACGCGGCATGAAGGTCGCCCAGACCATCGAGGAAATCCCCGAGCTGTTCGAGTCGGCCACCCGTGAGGCCATCGCAGCCTTCGGTCGCGGCGAGTGCTTCGTCGAGCAGTACCTGGACAAGGCCCGCCACGTCGAGGCTCAGGTCATCGCCGACCAGCACGGCAACGTCGTCGTCGCCGGTACCCGCGACTGCTCACTGCAGCGTCGCTTCCAGAAGCTCGTCGAAGAGGCTCCGGCTCCGTTCCTGACGGACGACCAGCGCGCACGCATCCACGCGTCCGCGAAGGCCATCTGCAAGGAAGCCGGCTACTACGGCGCCGGAACGGTCGAGTACCTGGTTCAGGGCGACACCATCTCCTTCCTCGAGGTCAACACCCGCCTGCAGGTCGAGCACCCCGTCACGGAAGAGACCGCGGGCATCGACCTGGTGCGTCAGCAGTTCCTCATCGCCAACGGTGAAGAGCTCTCCATCAAGGAAGATCCCACCCCGCGTGGACACTCCTTCGAGTTCCGCATCAACGGTGAAGACGCCGGCCGCGGCTTCATGCCCGCCCCCGGCCCGGTCTCCGTCTACCGTGAGCCCACGGGCCCCGGCGTCCGCGTCGATTCCGGTGTCGTCGCCGGCGACGTCATCGGCGGACAGTTCGACTCCATGCTCGCCAAGCTCATCGTCACCGGCGCCACCCGCGAAGAAGCCCTCCAGCGGGCATCGCGCGCTCTGGCCGAGTTCGAGATCGACGGCCTCGCGACCGTCCTCCCGTTCCACCGCCACATCGTCGAGAACCCGGCATTCGTCGGTGACGGCGAGAAGTTCGACATCTACACCAAGTGGATCGAAACCGACTGGGAAAACACCATCGAGCCGTACGCCGGTTCCGGTGCACCGGTCGACGACGAGGACGAGGCTCTGCCGCGTCAGAACGTCGTCGTCGAGGTCGGTGGACGTCGCGTCGAGGTTTCCCTCCCGGGCCAGTTCTCGCTCGGCAACGGCGGCGGCGCAGCATCCGGTGCCATCCGCAAGAAGCCGAAGGCACGCAAGCGCGGCGGCGCCGGCGGCGGCGCAGCATCCGGTGACGCCGTCACCGCTCCGATGCAGGGCACCGTCGTCAAGGTCGCAGTGACCGAAGGCCAGGAAGTCGCAGAAGGCGACCTGATCGCGGTTCTCGAAGCCATGAAGATGGAAAACCCCGTCAACGCGCACAAGGCCGGTGTCGTCACCGGACTGTCCGTCGAGCCGGGTGCAGCAATCACGCAGGGAACGGTTCTCGCAGAACTGAAGTAAGGCCTCCGGCCCCGTGCGCCTTTCCGGTAGTCCCCACTACCGGAAAGGCGCACAGTCGTTTGAGTAGGCTGTAACGATGGCTGACGTCCCCGACATTCGCATCGGCACTGCAGAACGCGAGCAGGCACTCGATCTCCTGAGCGAGCACTTCGCCGCAGGCCGCCTCACCGTCACAGAGTTCGACGAGAGAAGCGGAATCGTCAGTGCCGCAACAACTCGCAGTGAACTCGTTCCGGTGTTCGCCGATCTACCGGGCAACTATCAAGCTCCAGGCACCGCTCCCCTGTCGATGGTGACACCTCCCGCCGCACCGGCGGAGCGACGATTCAACCCCGACTGGTCCGGACGCGTCATGGCCGTCATCCCGATTCTCGCGGTGATCCTGTTCTTCGTCACCGGTACCTGGTTGTGGTTCCTCGCGATTCCCCTCGCCGGCGCACTGCTGTTCGGTACCGACAGGGAACGCAAAGCCAAGCGTCGCCGCGAGCGGGACTCCGACTGATGGAGCCGATCGAGATCAACGCAGGCGGATGGTATCTGCGAGCACTGCGCGCAGACGAGCGTGTGGACGACCGCCCTGCCCTTGCCGACGGCGGTATCACCGACCCCGATTACGTGAGTCAGCGGAGCGCTCAGTGGCACGAAAACAGCGTCTACTCCTGGGCCGTGTGCCAGCCCAACACCGGTGAGCTTCTCGCCGAGGTCGTTCTGACGCCTCTCGACTCCACCGCCCTGCTGACCGGCTGGGCCCGCGACGGGCACACCGAGGCGCTCACGACAGCCGCCGACGCCGTCACCAGGTTCGCCGAAGGTGCACTCGGACTCGTCGTCGTCGAGGGGCAGACGAATTGAAGAACAACCGATACTGGCCGCTGGCGATCGCCGTGGTCATTGCCCTGATCATGCTCTTCTCCCCGGGCTCCACCGTCCCGTCGAGCCCGGAGAACACCGACAAGATCACTCACACGTTGATGTTCGCGGTGCTGGCGATCACCTCGTTGCACGCCCGGATCCCGGCGTGGATCACCGCGGTGTGGCTCGTGATTTTTGCTGCGACTTCCGAGGTTCTTCAAGCAGCGCTGCCCATTTCGCGTTCCGGTTCGATCTGGGACGGCACCGCCGACCTGCTCGGCATCGCCATCGGGATCGGTATCGTCAGCCTCGTGATGCGGCGTCGAAGGGCCCGCGACGACGAGCCGAGCAGGTCCTGATCAGCTGAGCAGGTTGCTCCGCAATTGTTCCTGGGTCGACGCGTCGATCTTCAGGCCGTCGGTGAAGTAGGCCTCGATCGATCCGTGGACCTGCGCGAGCTCTGCCATCGACGCCTCCAGGTACTCGCGCCTGACACCGAGGACACCTTCGAGCAGGGTCGGATCGATACCCTTGGCCTCGAATCGCTCGAGGAGCGGCGCGAACATCGGCAACAGAACCTTGTTGGTTTCGAGGTAGTCCGCGAAGACCGCGTCCTCGGAGGCACCCAGGAACAGCAGTAGCGCGGCTGCGGCCCAGCCCGTGCGGTCCTTGCCCGTGGTGCAGTGAATGAGTGCCGGCGAGCTGGGCGGCTGCGCCAAGTCGACGAACAGTTGCCGGTACGACGCGACCGCACTCGGCAAGGTCACGAAATCGCGGTAACTTCCCTGAAAGTACTCGAGCGCCTGGCCGCCGCCCAACGCTTCGGCAGCAAACGCCGGGTCGGCGATCATCTGCTGCATCTGAGCCGGAATGGCGCGATACTGCTTGTCCGCCAATACGTCCAGGCCGAGTTCTCGTATTCCGTCCGGCGTCAGATCCGGCGCCGTCTCGCGTTCGGACTCGGTGCGCAGGTCGTAGATCGTGACGATGCCCAGATCGGCGAGGGTCTGTGCGCCCTCCGCACTGAGCGATGCCAGATCGGTGGAACGAAACACACTCCCGGTGCGGACGGTGCCACCGAAGCTCGATTCGGGTCCACCGATGTCTCGGAGGTTCGCCAGGGACGGTACGACGGAAGACAGCTTCGGAGTATCGGTCATACCTAAGAATGTATCTGTCACCGGAAAAGGGCGGCCGGAGAAATAAGATCGAGACACATCATCTCCCGTAATTGCTGCGCTACAGATCCGTAACATGCTCAAGTAATCCTGTGGACATGCCTACAACGAATTCCAGTGGTCTCGGAGCCTTCGATGCGCTCGGTGACCACCAGGCAGTCGCGGCGCTGCTCGAGTGTTGCCATTCCGCCGTGTGGGCACAGGAAATCGCCGCGTCTCGCCCGTTCACCGATCTGGAAGCTCTGTTCGACAAAGCAGATGCGGTGCTGGCCGAGCTTCCCGAGTCCGAGATCGACGACGCTCTGTCCGGCCACCCACGAATCGGTGAGCGAAGCGAAAGCGCGGCCTCGACCCGTGAACAGTCGGAAGTCTCGTCCGCGACAGAAGACGTCCTCGCGGAACTTCGACAGAAGAACGCCGAGTACGAAGAGACATTCGGCCATGTTTACCTGGTCTGCGCGTCGGGGAAATCTGGAACGGAGCTCCTCGACATCCTTCGAGGCCGTCTCCGAAACGACCCGGCGACCGAGCGTTCCGTGCTTCGAACCGAATTGGCCGCCATCAATCGAATCAGGCTTGCCCGTCTGATCGATTCACTCGCCGGAGGCGCAGCATGAGCAAGACCCTGAGCACGCACGTTCTCGACGCGACGACGGGCATTCCCGCGGCGGGGATTCGCGTCGAACTTCGTGATCGAGACGGCGTCACGATCACCAGTGTCGAGACCGACTCCGACGGCCGCATCCCCGAACTTGCTCCCGGTGGTCTGGTCACCGGTCACTACACCCTGACTTTCGACACGGGAACGTATTTCGAGACCAACGGACAAGAGAACTTCTACCCGGAAGTGACAGTGACCTTCCGGGTGGACGACACGACGCGGGGCTATCACGTCCCACTGTTGCTGTCGCCCTTTGCTTATTCCACCTATCGCGGGAGCTGAACACGTGACTACCGAAAACATCACAACCGGCAACATCACGACCGGTGTTACAAGCACCGACCGGTTGAGCGGATCCATCGAACTTACCGGTCACCAGTACGGCAAAGCTGAGAACAGGGTAGTCCGAATCTACCGCGACACTCCTCGTCACGAGATCCACGACATCAACGTCTCCACCTGCCTGCGTGGAGATTTCGCCGACGCGTACCTCACCGGCGATCAGTCGAAGGTTCTGCCGACCGACACGCAGAAACAAACGGCCTATTCCTACGCCAAGGAAAAGGGTCTGATCTCGATCGAGACGTACGGACTCGAACTCGCCCGTCATTTCGTCGACGACATCGAACCGGTCAGTGGCGCGCGGATCGAGATCGAGGAATACGCTTGGGAGCGTGCGATTGTCGACGGCAGCGAGCACGACTACACCTGGATTCGGAAGGGTCAGGAAGTTCGGACGGCGTCGATCACGATCTCCGATACTGGGACAGCCGATGCCGGGACGTGGGTGATCGGCGGTTTGAAGGACCTGGTGATCCTCAAATCGACCGGAAGTGAGTTCTCGGGTTTCCTCGAAGATCCGTACACGATCCTCGAGCCGACAGACGACCGCGTCATGGCGACGACGTTGGTCGCCCAGTGGCGATTCGTCACCACCGACGTCGACTGGGAATCGGTCTACGTGGGTATCAAGGCACAAATCGTCAAACAGTTCGCGCAGGTGCATTCACTTGCCTTGCAGCAGACGCTCTTCCACATCGGCAAGGCAATTCTCGAAGAGTTTCCGATCATTGCCGAGGTTCGACTGTCGGCACCCAACAAGCATCATTTCGAATATGCACTCGGCCGCTTCGGAGTCGAGAACGACAACGAGGTGTTCCACGCCGCCGATCGTCCGTACGGGCTGATCCAAGCTGCGGTCAGCCGATCCGACGCACCAGACGCGGGGCCGTCGTGGACACCCTATTCAGGCTGGTTGTCGTGACCGACCCGGCCCTCGGGACCACTCTCGTCGTCGCCAATGCCCATGTGGTCACGATGGACAGCGAGCTTTCCGAGCACCCCGACGGCTACGTCGTGATCTCGGGCAACAAGATTGTCGACGTGGGGGCCGGAAAGGCTCCCGTGTACCCCAATGCGCACGTGATCGACGGCAACGGTTGCCTGATCACGCCCGGTCTGGTGAACACACATCATCATCTCTACCAATGGATCACCCGTGGCCTGGCAGCAGACTCGACGCTCTTCGAGTGGCTGACCACGCTGTACCCCGTCTGGGCGGGTATCGACGCCGACGCCGTTCACGTGGCGGCCACCGGCGGACTCACCTGGTTGGCAAAAACCGGATGTACGACCACCACCGACCACCACTACGTCGTTCCCCGCGACGCCGGCGACGTTTTCGAAGCCGAGATCACCGCCGCTGCGCAGGTTGGCCTTCGATTCCACCCGTGTCGTGGGTCGATGGACCTCGGTCAGAGTTCCGGCGGCCTGCCACCGGATCACGTCGTGGAAAAACTCGACGACATCCTGACCGGCACGCAGTCGGTGATCGACCGCTGGCACGATCCGAATGCGGGGTCGATGCTGCAGATCGCGGTAGCTCCCTGCTCACCCTTCTCGGTGACGGAGTCACTGCTCCGAGAGTCCGCGACGCTGGCCCGCGAAAACGGCGTGCGAATGCACACGCATCTCGCCGAGACCCTGGACGAGGAAAGCTTCTGCCGAGAGCTTTTCGGTTGCACGCCGGTCGAATACATGGAACGCGTCGGTTGGGTGGGTCCGGACGTCTGGTACGCACACGCAGTCCATCTCGACGACGCCGGTATCGAGACGATGGCGCGAACCGGAACTGCCGCGGCACACTGTCCGACCTCCAATGCGCGACTGGGGGCCGGTATCGCCCGTGCCGCCGATCTGGTGAAGGGCGGGGTCACCGTGGGGCTCGGTGTGGACGGCGCGGCGAGCAACGAAGCATGCAGTCTGATCGAGGAGTCTCGTCATGCGCTTCTGTTTGCTCGCGCCAAGGGCGGACCGCAGACGATGACGGTGCGAAAAGCCTTGGAATTGGGAACGATCGGCGGCGCACGAGTTCTGGGCCGCGAGGGCGAAATCGGATCGATCGAGGTCGGAAAACTTGCCGACCTGGCGGTGTGGAAACTCGACACCGTCGCGCACGCCGGCATCACCGATCCGGTGGCGGCGCTCGTACTCGGCTCGACGCCCCCGCTGAAGTTACTACTCGTCAACGGGCAAATCGTAGTTGCCGACGGACGAGTCACCACCGTCGACGAGGACGTCGTGGCCTCGGATGTCGCACGCGCACACCGCGACCTACTCGGAAAGGCTTGAGGCAGCGATGGATCTGCACAGCGTCGACGAAGTTCTGGTGCCGCGGACCCGCTCCGAGCTCCCCTGTGCCTCACCCGGTATCGGGTTCATCGGCGGCGGCACCTGGCTGTACTCGGAACCGCAGCCGCACCTGACCACTCTTGTCGACCTTGCGGGCTTCGACTGGAAAGCTGTCGTGGTCGGCGATCTCGGTCTCGAAATCGCGGCCACCTGCACCATCGAGGAACTGTGCCGCGCCGGTCTTCCCACCTCATGGTCCGCCGCAGCGCTGTTCCAACACTGCGCTGACGCACTGCTCGCATCGTGGAAGGTGTTGCGATACGCGACCGTCGGCGGCAACATCGCGCTCTCCTTCCCGGCCGGAGCGATGACGACTCTGTGCACCGCTCTCGATGCCGAACTGACGATCTGGCGTCCGGACGGTACCGAATACTCAGTCCCCGTAGTCGATTTCGTCATCGACGATTCTCGCAACGTGCTCGGCCCCGGCGAGATCATCCGCAGTATCCGGATTCCCGTGCATGCACTGACCGCACGTACCGCGATGCGAAAACTGGCACAGACGTCACTCGGGCGATCGGCCGTAGCCGTTGCCGGACGCTGCGGTGCCGACGGTTTCACACTGGCGATCACCGCCGCGACCCGCCGTCCGTACGCTCTGAAATTCGACGAACTCCCCGACGCCGCTGCACTTGCGGATGCGTTGCACAGCAGGATTCCGGAAGACGCTTACTTCACCGATGTCCATGGAACTGCGCCGTGGCGGAAGGCGATGACTGACCTTCTCGCCGAAGAAATCCGAGGTGAACTGGAATGAAGTACTCGGTGGACGGAGTTCCCCGCGACGACCAGCCCCGCCCCGGACAGTGCCTGCGAACCTTCCTCCGCGAGCACGGAGCGAACTCCGTCAAGAAGGGGTGCGATGCCGGAGACTGCGGCGCCTGCTCGGTTCTGGTCGACGGACACCCCACCCATTCGTGCATATTTCCCGCCCACCGCCTCGGCGGCCGCGACGTCGTCACCGCCGCCGGCCTCGGAACACCGGAGAAACTTCACCCCATTCAACAGGCATTCGTGGACGCCGGTGGATTCCAATGTGGTTTCTGTACAGCGGGAATGGTAGTCACCGCATCAGCGCTGTCGGTCGAACAAAAATCCGATCTCGCGTGCTCGATGAAAGGTAACCTGTGCCGTTGCACCGGTTATCGGTCCATTCGTGACGCCCTCGCGGGTACATCCAATACCGAGACCGCCAAAACAGGCGGGGCACAAGGGCGTTCCATCGCAGCCCCGGCGTCCGCACGCATCGTCACGGGGACCGAGCAGTACACCATGGACTTCTCCCCGGGTGAGAAGCCGATCGGCCTGCTTCACGTCGCAGTACTCGGCAGTCCGCACGCACACGCACACATAACCCGGATAGACACGGCAGCAGCGGAAGCGGCGCCGGGCGTCGCCGCGGTCCTCACCTTTCAGGACAGTCCGGACGTGCTGTTCTCGACCGCCCGGCACGAGGACCGCAACGACGATCCGGACGACACGCGGGTGTTCGACAGGACCGTCCGTTTCCGCGGCCAGCGAGTCGCCGCGGTCATCGCCGAAACCCCGACGCAGGCGGAACGTGCACTCTCGCTGATCGAAGTCGACTACGAGGTACTCGACGCGGTATTCGAACCAGATCTGGCGCGTTCCCCCGGCGCTCCGCTTCTGCACGGCGACAAAGACGAGAGCTCGCGGATCGCAGAAGTCCCTCGCAACGTGGTTGCCGCGCTTCACGATGGTGTCGGCGATCTGGACCGTGCGCTTGCGGATGCCACTGCAGTCGTCGAAGGTACGTGGAAAACTGCGCGAGTCCAGCACGTGGCCTTGGAAACTCACGGCGCAGTGGGGTGGCTCGACGAGGACGGCCGTCTCGTCATCAGAAGCAGCACACAGGTGCCGTTTCTGGTTCGGGACGAATTGGCGCACATCTTCGATCTCGATCGCAGCCGAATCCGGGTGTTCGCCAAGCGGGTCGGTGGAGGCTTCGGCGGGAAGCAGGAACTACTCACCGAAGATCTGGTCGCACTCGCCGTCCTGCGAACGGGTAGGCCCGTTGCTTACGAGTTCAGCCGCAGCGATCAGTTCACCATCGCACCGTCACGGCACCCGATGCGAGTTTCGGTTCGCGCCGGCGCCGATGCCGACGGAACTCTCACTGCACTGGCCATCGACGTCCTTTCCGACGCCGGGGCGTACGGGAACCATTCGATCGGAGTCATGTTCCACGGTTGCGCCGAATCCATGGCGGTCTATCGCGCTGCAACCAAACGCGTCGACGCCGAAGCGGTCTACACGAACAACGTTCCGTCCGGCGCCTTCCGTGGTTACGGGCTCGGCCAGATCATCTTCGCCGTCGAGGCGGCCATGGATCAGCTCGCTGATCGTCTCGGCATGGACCCCTTCGAGTTTCGGCGGCGAAACGTCGTCGTACCCGGAGACGATTTTGTCGACTGGCACGTCGAGGACGGTGATCTCGAATTCGGCAGCTACGGACTGGACCAGTGCATCGACCTCGTCGACAGTGCACTGTCGAGCGGACGCGGCGAGGCTGCACCGGCAGGGTCGCGTTGGCAGATCGGCCGGGGCATGGCAATTGCCATGATCGCGACGATCCCGCCGCGTGGTCACTTCTCCGACACCACCGTCGCACTCGAGGCAGACGGTCGGTACGTCGTGAACATCGGGACCGCTGAGTTCGGCAACGGAACCACCACGATTCACCAACAGATCGCGGCCACCGAATTGCGGACGACAGTCGATCGCATCACGATTGTTCAATCCGACACCGATGCAGGCGGATACGACACCGGAGCATTCGGGTCGACGGGAACGGTGGTCGCCGGCAAGGCGCTCCTGATCGCCTGCGAGCGCCTTCGCGAGCGGATACTGACCCGTGCAGTGCGATTGAGTGGCCGCGGCGCGCAGATCGACGATCTTTCGCCGGACGGGGTCGAAACGTCCCACGGTTGCCTCGATTTCGCGACGCTACTCGAAGGTGGCCCGCTCGCCGCTGACGGTCGCCACGACGGAACACCGCGCTCGGTCTCGTTCAACGTTCACGGTTTTCGCGTTGCCGTCGACACGGATACCGGCCGGGTGAAGATCCTGCAGTCGGTTCAGGCCGCCGATGCCGGCACCGTCATGAACCCGGCACAACTGCGAGGGCAGGTGGAAGGCGGTGTCGGACAGGCCCTCGGCGCTGCACTGTCGGAGGAAATCGTCATCGAAGAAGGTCGAGTGATCAATCCTCAGCTACGCAATTACCACGTTCCACAGATCGGAGATTTGCCGATCACCGAAGTACTGTTTGCCGACACGTACGACAAACTCGGGCCTTTCGGCGCAAAATCGATGAGTGAGGCCCCCTTCAATCCGGTAGCACCGGCGTTGGCAAACGCGATAGCCAACGCGTGTGGAGTGCGTATGTACTCCACACCGATGACACCGGATCGAGTGTGGAGCGAACTCCAGGCCAGAGCCTAGACTTCGCGCTCGAGCACTCGCTCGACTGCGTCGACCGCGTCGTCCAACTCACCGGTGGTCACCGTCAGCGCGGGACGGAATCTGATTCCTCTCTTCCCGGTTGGCAGTATCATCACTTGCTCGTCTTCTCGCAGTCGCTGGACGACGCGATCACGAAGGTCACTGTCCGCCAACGTAATCGCGCACATCAGACCACGACCGCGCGGCTCGGTCGCCGCCGCGTAGCGCCCGCAGACTTCGGTCAACCGGGCAAGGAGATGCGCACCCGTGAATCGCGCGCGGTCGATCAGCCGGTCCTGCTCGATGACTTCGAGTATCCGCCGGGCGCGCACCATGTCGGTGAGGTTGCCACCCCACGTCGAATTGATCCGGGAACTGACGTGAAACACATTGTCGCGCACTTCATCCACTCGACCGCCGGCCATGATGCCGCAGACCTGCGTTTTCTTACCGAAGGCAACCACATCCGGATGCAATCCCAATTGCTGATAGGCCCAAGCGGTTCCGGTGATTCCGCATCCCGTTTGCACCTCGTCGAGAATGAAGAGGGCGTCATTCTCACGACACAGCTCTTGCATCGCCTGCAGGAATTCCGGCCTGAGGTGATGGTCACCGCCTTCGCCTTGGATCGGCTCGGCGATGAAACAGGCTATATCGTCGGGGTTGTCGGAAAACGCTCGGCGCGCTTGGTCGAGAGCTTTCCTCTCCGCAGCTTCGACATCGCGACCGTCTGCGAGATACGGCGAGTCGATCCGTGGCCAGTCGAACTTGGGGAATCTCGCGACCTTGCCCGGTTCGGTATTGGTGAGCGACATCGTGTATCCGCTCCGACCGTGGAAGGCCTCGGTCAAATGCAGGACCTTCGTCCCCAGATCGCTTGACAATCCACGGCTTTCGTTCAACCGACTCTTCCAGTCGAAGGCAACCTTGAGCGCATTTTCCACCGCAAGTGCCCCGCCGTCCACGAAGAACAAGTGTGGGAGCGCCGAATCCCCCAGGACCCGAGCGAAAGCCGCAACGAAGCGCGCCATAGGCTCGGTGTAGATGTCGGAATTACTCGGCTTGTTGGAAGCGACAACGGCCAATTCCTGCTGGAATTCCTCGTCGTCGGCGATCGCCGGGTGATTCATCCCCAGGGCGGAAGAGCCGAAGAAACCGAACATGTCCAGAAACTCGGTGCCGTCTCGCAGGTCGCGGAGATACGAACCTTGCGACCTTTGCACATCGAGAATCAGATCGAATCCGTCGACGAGAATGCTGGCCTTCAGCACCTCGTAGACCGGAAAGAGCGCACTGTCACCGAAGTCTCGCATCGCAGTACTCATACTGCGAAGATTATGTCAATTCTACGAAAGTGTCGATAGGAAGCCGTAAAAGTTACGGAACACCCGTCATTCGTCGTAAAAAGTTTGTAGGATGATGGTGCTTCGCGTGTTGACGTTGGCTGCCGTACGGATCTCCTGCAGCAATCGTTCCAACGCGCGAGGTGACGCCACCCGGACCAGGAGGACGTAGCTTTCGCTCCCGGCCACGGAGTGACACGAGACGACGGCCGGTAGATGACGCAAGCGAGCAGGCGCATCGTCGGGCTGCGAAGGATCGAGAGGAGTGATGGCGACAAATGCGGACAGATTATGACCGAGTGCCTCCGGATCGATCTTCGCCGAGTAGCCACGGATCACCTTGCGAGACTCCAATCGACGCACTCTCGACTGGACTGCAGAGATCGAGAGTCCGGCCTTCTCAGCAAGACTCGCGAGAGTGGCACGGCCGTCCAAGACCAATTCACGCATCAAAAGTCGATCGGTTTCGTCGACCGGAACCCCGGCAGCGTCACTGGTTTCTGTTTCTCGCACCTGCGCAGGCTAACGCAATCGGACATTCGTATGGTTGAAACCTGGGAGCTACGTGCACGGTTCGCAGCGGCCCTCGCCAAGATGTATGGGGACGAGGTCCCCGCTTACAACACCTTGGTAGATGTAACGATGCAGGTGAACCGTGATTTTGCCGCCGAGCATCCGGATTCGGCGGAGCGCCTGGGCAGCCTGGCGAGAGTCAGCGCCGAGCGTCACGGCGCCATCAGACTGGGGACTCTCGACGAACTACGTGACGTAGCCACCGTCTTCGGCGGATTCGGTATGTTTCCGGTCGGCTACTACGACCTCCGGCTCACCGACTCCCCCATTCCCGTTGTCTCGACGGCCTTTCGCCCCACCGACCCTGCCCAACTCGCCCGGAACCCGTTCCGTGTTTTCACTTCGGTACTGACCGGCTCCGATTCCAGGTTCTTCGACACCGACCTCGAGCGTCGGATCACCGGGTTCCTGCGTCGCCGCACCCTGTTCTCTCCAGAACTTCTGCAGTGGGCACGGCAAGCGAACCGCGAGTGCGGCCTACCGGAGCCCGAGGCGACACAATTCGTCGAAGCGGCGACCTCGGCGTTTCGGCTCGGCACCGATCCCATCGACGCCGGTTGGTATCGCGAACTTGCCGCGATCTCACCTGTCGCCGCAGACATCGCCGGCCAGAGCTCGACACATGTCAACCACCTCACCCCGCGAGTGCTCGACATCGACGAGTTGTACCGCCGAATGACCGAGCGCGGCATCACCATGATCGACCGCATCCAAGGCCCGCCGAGATGGAATGGACCGCCACTGCTTCTGCGGCAGACGTCGTTTCGCGCACTCGCCGAAGACAGACGTTTTCGCCGGCCGGACGGATCGGTCACCACAGAACCTGTCCGCGTCAGATTCGGCGAGGTCGAGGCACGCGGAATCGCGTTGACCCGCAGCGGGCGTGCAATCTACGACCGACTGATCGCAAGGCCCGCGGACGCCGACTGGGACAGCGAATTTCCGCACACCGAGGACGGACTCGACGACGCGGGGTTGGCGTACTTCACGTACCGAAACGAAGGAACTGTTGTCGTCCGCGACCCGATCGTCTACGAGGACTTCCTACCGGCATCCGCGGCCGGGATCTTCGCGTCCAATCTCGATTCCGTGACCGGATTCGTTTCCGATGCGCCCGGCGCCGAATACGGGCAGGATCGATTGGAGGGCGCCATCGACCGCACCATCGAAGATCCGTTCGAGCTGTACCGCGCACAACAAGAGGCATCACGTGCCCTGCTTTCTCCCGCCAACAACCACTCCCGCCTACAAACACTCCCGCCTTCAAACACAGAGGACTCCCCGTGAACCTGCCTGATCCTTCGAGCCTCGCCGATCGCGCCGAGAGAGCCCTCGCTGCCTGCGGTGTCGAGTGGCCCGCCGGTGATCTGAGCGCACACACGCCGATCACCGGCACACAGCTGCGTACGGTCCGGCAGCACTCCGGCCGAGAGGTCGACGACGCCGTCGAGGCGGCTCATCGAGCGTTCCTCACCTGGCGCACCGTCCCCGCTCCGGCGCGCGGCGCGGTCGTGCGGCGGCTGGGCAGCCTACTTACCGAGCACAAGGAGGATCTCGCGGAGATCGTGACGCTGGAGGCAGGCAAGGTCACCTCGGAAGCTCTCGGCGAGGTACAGGAGATGATCGACATCTGTGAGTTCGCGGTCGGTCTCTCCAGGCAGCTCTACGGGCGCACCATGCCGTCCGAACGTCCCGGCCACCGGTTGTCGGAAACGTGGCACCCGCTCGGCGTTGTCGGGGTCATCTCTGCGTTCAACTTTCCGGTAGCGGTGTGGTCGTGGAATACCGCCATTGCTCTGGTCTGCGGCGACTCCGTCGTCTGGAAGCCTTCGGAAACCACTCCGTTGACCGCTCTGGCATGTCATGCGCTCCTGCGGCGTGCGCTCGCGGATTGTGAAGCACCGATCGACGTGCACCAGTTGGTCGTCGGCGGACGTGACGTCGGTGAGGCGCTGGTGGAC
Source organism: Rhodococcus sp. 5A-K4 (assembly GCF_046097995.1). Taxonomy (NCBI): domain Bacteria; kingdom Bacillati; phylum Actinomycetota; class Actinomycetes; order Mycobacteriales; family Nocardiaceae; genus Rhodococcus; species Rhodococcus sp. 5A-K4. The sequence continues at coordinate 45,417 of NZ_JBJURM010000018.1, read as the reverse complement.
AACCCACTCGTGGCCTTGGTCAGCGCCACGGGTTCCGTGCGGATGGGCCGCGCCGTGGCTCCGCGGGTCGCCGCGCGCTTCGGACGCAGTCTTCTGGAGTTGGGTGGGAACAACGCCGCGGTCGTCACGCCGTCGGCGGATCTCGAGCTTGCCGTGCGCGGAATTGTCTTCTCCGCCGCGGGAACTGCCGGGCAGCGCTGCACCTCACTGCGCCGACTCATCGTTCACGAGTCGATCGCCGACAAGGTCGTCGACCGCATTGCGTCCGCGTACGCGCAACTCCCGGTCGGTAGTCCCTTCGATTCCGGTGTTCTGGTCGGACCGCTGATCAACGAAGCCGCGTACGAGGCAATGCAGAAGTCCCTCTCGGCCGCGCGCGGCGACGGCGGAACCGTGGTGTGTGGCGGTGATCGCGTCGGCGAATCCGGGTTCTACGTGACACCTGCTCTCGTTCGTATGCCCGCACAGACCGAGGTGGTACGGGCGGAAACATTTGCACCCATCCTCTATGTCTTGACCTACACCGACTTCGACGACGCTATTGCGCTGCACAACGGTGTACCTCAAGGACTTTCATCCTCGATCTTCACACTCGATCAGCGAGAAGCAGAGCGCTTCCTCGCCGCCGACGGCTCCGATTGCGGCATCGCGAACGTGAACATCGGAACGTCCGGTGCGGAGATCGGCGGCGCATTCGGCGGCGAGAAGGAGACGGGCGGCGGACGCGAATCGGGTTCGGATTCATGGAAGGCCTACATGCGCCGAGCCACCAATACCGTCAACTACTCGGACCAGTTGCCGCTGGCTCAAGGCGTCGAGTTCGGCTGAACGCGTTCTGGGCAAAATCGGCGATCGCTTCGATCAACTCCGGGAGCCTCGACAACTGCGGGGCGTGGTCGGTGTCCAGGCTGACCACCTGGGCACCGGGAACAAGTTTCTGCATGGCACGCTGAGCTTCGATCGGCACGGTTCGATCGAGCGTGCATTCGACATACAAACGCGGGACGGTTCCGAATCGTTCTTCCGTCCAGACGGGTGCCATCAGGCGGGCCGACTCCAGTTGTGGAACGAGCATGCGCGCGGCGAAGATCGCATCAGCCACCGGCGCTTCGTGGAAGAACACAGCGGCACCGGCTTCGGGCGGAACCACCGTCGCATTCCCGTCGTCCACGGGGACCAACCAACGTGAGATCCCGACCGGACTTGCCAGACCGACTTCGATGCAGAGCATCCCGAAGTCCATCTGCGATGGAAGCATCATCCCCGCGACGTACACAAGACCCGCTACCCGCGACGGCAGTAACTCAGCCACCTGTGAGGCCACGATGCCTCCGCCGGAGTGACCGACGAGGGTGCACTGCCCGTCCAGGGACTCGACTACTGCCACAACATGTTCGGCAACTGCGTCGAGATCGATCACGTCGTCGGGGTTCCAACTTCCCGAGCCGGGAAGCTCCACCACAACGGGATTGAAGCCGGCCGATTTCAGTGGGCCACACACACGATCCCAGACCCAACCGCCGGCCCACGCTCCGTGGATGAGGACGATGTTCCGTGCACTCACTGCTTGATCTCGAACTCTGCAGCCGAAAGTACCCGAGCCGCCTCACGACCTGCGGCGGCGTTGGACTTTCCCTGCCTCGACCCGGCCAATTTGGCCTTGATGTGATCGCGGACGGTAATGGATTCGTACTCCAAGCCGGAGTCGTCCTGAAAACTCGGCAGAGTCGCAATCACCGCGTCGACGTTTCCGTCGTGGAAGAAGGCCGCCGATCGCCGACGCTTGATGGTGCCGTTCACCACCGGAGGCGCAACTCGGTGCAGCGTGGACATCCACCTGTCGTTGGTCAGTCGCGCGGTGAGATCCCCGAGATTGACCAGTAGCGCGCCGTCGACCGGCCAGACATCGTGCCAGCGTCGGTCGCTCCCGAGTACTTGCAAACCTTCGACCTGATCCGCCCACAGCACGGTGACCAGCCCGAAATCGGTATGTTCGCCCATACCCTTCAACTCACCGTCCAATGTCACCGTCCCTTCGGGTAATGCGTAGTTGTTCATCCGCAGTACGTCGATGGAATGGTCGGTGATCGACTCGAAGAATCCTGGGGTCAGACCGAGCGCATCTTCGAAAATAGTTGTCAGTGTGCGTGCCACCCGCTCGCCATGGGCGTAGTAATTCTCCACTCGTTCCGTGAAACCTGGCACTGCGGGCCACAGATTGATTCCGTAGTCCTCCTCCGACAGTTCGAGTTCGGTGAATGATCTGGCTTCGGTTCCGACGTTGAAGGCCTCGAAGAAGTCATTCATCCGAGTCGCGGATTCGACGCCGAGGCTCAAGCTCAGCGACTCGCTCTTGGGCGGGCTGTATCCACGATTCGCGCCCTCGATTCGGTAGCCCGTTTTCGTCTCCATCGGCAGCCCGAAGAAGTCGTCCATGGCTTCGGCGAGGCCGGAAGAAACATCGGTCGGAACGCCGTGGCCCCGAATCTGGATGAAACCGACAGTCCGACAGGCATGGTCGACTTCGGCGGCTACTCGCGCCTTGTCCTGGTCGGCACCACCGAGTACGTAGGGCGAGATGTCGATGACGGGAACTTCGAAGGGATCAGACTGGGACGATGACACTGGCGTCTCCTGCAGAGCTGGTAGCGGGTTCAGTTTGTGCAGTGGGGTGGAGGCTCTCTCGCGATCGCCTCGCGAGTTCACCGAGTCGGGTGTGATTGAACAGCAGATTGAGTGAAAAGGCAGAGGCCGCAGCCAAGGTGATGCCGCTACCGAGGAGGATCTGAGCCGAGGAGGGGAATCGCTCGAACATCCCCTCCGCAAATTCCGGCAGAATACCGATTCCGACGGACACAGCAGCGATCGTGGTGTTGATCGGGTCACTGAGATCGACCTTGCGCAGTGTGTTGATTCCGACCACGGCGACAGTGGAGAACAAGATGATTCCGACGCCGCCGACCACCGGATCAGGCAGGGCTGCAACTACTTCACCCATTCGCGGGATGAGGCCGAGGACGATCAGAATGGCACCGCTGGTAGCGGTCACGTACCGGCTGTACACCCGGGTCGTGGCAACGGCGCCGACATTCTGCGAGAAAACGGTGTCGACAAAGGCATTGAAGATTCCGCCCAGAACTCCCGACATGCCGTCGGCCACCAGCCCGCGTGCGAGATCTGCTTTTTTCAAAGGCTTTCCGGTGATCTCGCTGACCGCCAGCATGCTCGCCGTCGATTCTGCGAAGACGACTGCCATGACGATACTCATCGCCACCACGGCGGTGACGGGAAACTCCGGAGCGCCGAAGTGGAACGGCATCGGGAAGCCCACCCAGGCCGAGCCGCCGACGCCACTCAGATCGATCAGACCCATCGGGATGGCGATCACGGTACCGATCACCAGTGCCATCAGTACACCGAGTTGCGTCCACATCCCGCGACCGAGGCAGATGAACGCCACCGCGACCACAACGACTGCGGCAGCCAGCGCCAGATTCTTCGGATCGGCGAACGACGGGGAGGTCGGGTCGTTTCCGACGATCAGTCCTCCCGCGACACCGATCAACGAGATGCCGATGACTGTGAGGACGACGCCGGTGACCAGGGGTGGGAAGTATCGGACGATTTTGGCGAACGGGACGGCCAAGGCTATGCCGACCACGCCACCGACCAGCATGGACCCGTACACGGCCTGCAGGCCGTACTCCTTGGCGATCAGAATCATCGGCGTCAGCCCGGCGAACGTCGCACCGCAGACGATCGGCAGGCGGACACCGGCAACCTTGCCGACGCCCAGGCTCTGAATGATCGTGATGATGCCTGCAACGAGCAAGTCCGCACTGATCAGCATCGCGACCGTGCTGCGGTCCAGCCCGACTGCGGCACCGAAAACCAGCGGAACCGTGATGCAACCGGTGTACATGATGAGGACGTGCTGAAGAGCAAAAGCAGACTGGCGGGCAATGGGGAGCCGCTGGTCGACTGGATGGATGGCCATGCGCCGATCTCCGTCCGAAGCTGGAAGTGTTTCGTGTACGGGACTATTCAGCACGTCGATAATTTCTTACCGTGGTCGAATTTGTTTCGTCTGTGTAATCAAAACTTTCACCAGAGCACTGCTATCTTCGGCACATGGACGACGACCAGAGAGCGATAGCGACCGCAATCGGGGCAGCCGTGCGGACAGCGAGAAAAGAAGCCGGTTTGACGTTGCGTGAGGTTGCCGTGAAGTCAGGGTTGTCGCAGCCATTCCTGAGCCAAACCGAAAACGGGCACGCAGTACCCAGCGTCATGAACCTTCATCGCCTCGCGCAATCGCTCGGCACCACGGCGCACTCACTCTTGGCACAGGGCGAGCGAACTCCGTCCAGCCTCGTCCGCGCCGGCGAGGGGCGAACCTTCGAACTGGCACACGATTCGGTGATCCGATTCTGCTCGACCGGCTCACGGACCATGGAACCCAACGAGATCACGGCAGCACCTCACTCCGAGGCAGGTGAGCACACCGAGCATGCCGGCGAAGAATTCATTCATGTTCTCGAAGGATCTGTCGAGGTCGAGGTCGGGCTGGACGAGCATCACGTTCTTCATGTCGGCGATACCCTCCTCTACACCTCGACCATCCCGCATCGGTGGTTCAATCGCACCGCTGCAGTTGCGAGATTCCTCATCGTGAGTTCACCGCCGTCCTTCTAGATACGCCACCGCTGCAGTTCCACACCACAACCCCGGCTCGCGGCTTACCCTGACAGCGTGACCAAGTGGCCGGAACTTGCGCGTGAGATCGCCGATACCGTTCTGTTTCCCGTCGCCGACAGCGTCGACGCCGACGGAGAAATCCCCAGCAGCCATTTCGACGCGCTCGCCGCCGACGGCTTCTACGGCATCGCCGCCCTCGGTGACGGTGGCCCCAGCAGCGAAGAACTGGTCGAGGTCCTCGAAACCTTGTGCGGCGGTTGCCTCGCGACGACGTTCACCTGGATGCAGCATCACGGCGTCGTCGGGGCCCTGGCAGCGAGTACCAATACGTCTCTGCGCGAACAATACTGGGACGGTCTGGTTTCCGGCACGATTCGCGGTGGGGTTGCCTATGCCGGCGCCATCCCCCGCCCACCGCTCCTGTGGGCCAAGCGGGTGAACGACGGCTACGTCCTCGACGGGATCGCACCCTTCGTCACCGGTTGGGGCATCGTCGATGTTCTCTTGGTGTCGGCGCGCGACGAGTTCGACAATTCCATCGTTCATTCCGTCGTACCGGTGGGCGAGGCCCCGGGTCTGACGATCGAGGAGCTTCCACTGATCGCGGCGCGCGGGAGCAACACCGTCCGAATCGTGTTCGACGCTTTCGAAATTCCCGATACCGACGTCTGTGCTGTCGTCAGCGACGAACAGTTCCAGAGCACCCAACTCCCCGGCTTGTGGCTCAACGGCGCGATGGCCATGGGCATCACCCGCCGCGCCGTGACCGAACTCGCGGATCTGGGAGTCGACGCCGACGCGTTCGAAGAACAAGCCGCCCGGGCGCGCGCCGATCTCGATGCAGCACTGCGCGGCGGCGGCGACATGTCGGCCGCACGCGCCCGCGCATCGGAACTTGCGATACGAGCATCGGCCGCGCTCGTCACCGCGACCGGAAGCCGCGCCCTCGTCGGCAGCAACACCCCCGAGCGGCTCATGCGAGAAGCCACCTTCACTCTTGTCGCGGCTGGTCGACCGGAGATCAAGACAGTTCTCGTGGAACGACTCAGCGGATACTGAGTCTGCACGGTTGCACTCGATTACGCTGGGGCTCATGACCAGTGGAGAACCAGTACTCATCCCGGCCGGAACCGTGTTCACGCCGGAGGACCTGACGTTCTATGCCGATCGCGACTCCCGCAGTCTCGACGACGCCATCGCCGAAGCCGACCTTCTTGTCAGTTGCCCACACTCGGGTTCCGCGATTCCAGCAGAACTCTCACGTTTTCTCGCACCCGAGTTCACACAGCGGCTGCAATTCGACTTCACCGACATGTCCACCAGTCCCATCGTGCGCCGTTGGGCCGAAATAGATTCGCGCATCGTGTACGTGGAGAATCCGCACCCTCGCATGATTCGCGATCCCAACCGTGCGAAGCCCGAAAACCTGGAAGCGTCACTGCGCGAAGCCTTCGCCCGCGTCCACAAGGCCGGTGCAGGCAACAAAGCAGACCTCACCGGCGTCGACGCAGTTCGCCCTGTCACCTTCTCGTTCTACCCCCTGTTGCTCGAGCCGACCGACGACGCGGGCTGGAAGAACCTCGCCGAGACCTTCACCGAGACAGCCGAACACGGTTTGGGTGTCTACGAAAGAACTCGCGACGCACTGATCGAAGCCATGGTGGAGAAGAGCTTCGAACTCGGTCGATCGTTCACGACGTTGTCGTTCCACGACACGATGAACCACACCACCCGGCGGGACGGCGCCGTCAATGTCGAACGGCCGGAAGCAGATCGACTCCCCGACGTCGTCGCACTCTCCAATCGTGGCGACCACCACGGCAATCGACGCGGCGACAATCCCGTGACGATGGATCCGGAGCTCATTCGCACACTTGCGGTCTCACATCGCAAGGGATTTCAGGTCGACGATCCAGATGCCGTCGCTCTCAATCAGCCGTACCTCGGCAGTTTCGAAATCATCCGAGCCGGAGCCAGATTCGCCGAATTGAGCGCCCGCGCCGCCGAAGCCGGGATCACGTTGAGTGCGGTTCAGGCCGAATTCAAACGAGAATTCCTACTGGGAGACGAACTGGCCGCATACATCATGGAACCCGGCCTCGACTGGCCTACACCCGACGCCGAGCGGGTGGACCAGCTCGCCCACGCGTGCAAGGCGAGCTGGGACCACTACCGCAACAGCTGACTCAGCCGAGTACCACTCCGAACACCGCGCCGGCCGCAATCGTCGTGACGGCCAAGATGATGGTCGGCAGGAAGAACGAGTGGTCGACGAGCTTGGAGCCGAGCTTCGTGCTGCCCGAGAGGTCGAAGTTCGCAGCTGCGATCTGTGAACCGTTTGTCGGCAACAGATAGACACCGGCAAAGGCTCCGGCCCACATGCCGCTCACCAGGCCGGGTGCAATCCCGGCAGCGAGACCGATCGGCACGATGGTCCTCGTCGCGGTCGACTGGCTGGTCGTCAGGACACAAACCAGGAAGACACCGAGCGCGAAGATCCACGGCGCGGCGTTGACCCAGTCGCCGACGGTGCTCGTGATCAGCTCCGAATGTGCGCTGATGAACGTGTCCGTCAGCCATGCCAGACCGAACAGCGCGATGGCCGAGACCATGCCGGCACGGAACACCGTCGACGAGGGCACGTCGGCAACGTTCGGGCGGCACACCAGCAGGATCAACGTACCCACGACGAACATCAGCATTTCGATGATCGGTGTCATCCCCATCGGGGAACCGTCGGCGGCTTCGGGGCGAATTCCCTTGAACAGGCCGAAGATCACGATGGCCAGAACGCCGGCCAGGAAGATCAGTGCCGCGTTTCGTCCGGTCTTCGTCGAGACGAGTTCGGTCTTGGACGCTGCACCAGGTCCGGCCAATTCGCCCGACTTCATCTTCGCCTGTATGTCCGGGTCGTCGTCGAGATCCTTACCGAGCCTGTTGACCGCGATGGAGGAGAGGACGATGCCGACAACAGCGGCCGGGAAGGTGATCTTGATGATGTCGATGAGTTCGAAATCGTAAGGCGGCACGTCGGTCAGCGTGACCATTGCCGCCATCGCCGCGGACACCGGACTACACGCCAGCGCCACACCGGTCGAGACAACCGACAGCGACAGCGGTCGTGACGGCCGCACACCGTTCTTGTACGAGACGTCGTATATGACGGGGAGCAGCGGGTAGAGGATGTTGGACGTACCGGCACCGACCGAGAACAGGAATGACACCAACGGCGCGATCAGCGTGATCTGTTTCGGGCGAGATTCGATCAACTTGGCTGCGATGGTGACCATCCAGTCGATACCACCGGCCGCCTGCATCATCGACGACGCGAGGACAACGGACAGGACGATGAGGAGAGCGTCGACCGGCGGACTGCCGACGTCCTCTCCGAAGACGAACACGAGGACGGCAACACCTGCGCCGCCCCACAGACCGAGAGCGACACCGCTCGATCTGGTACCCATGACAATCGCCCCGAGCACGACCGCCAGCTCGAGGACAATCTTGACTGCTTCCATCAGGCACTCGCCTTCTCGATAACAAGAGAATCGCTATAACAGGGCAAATAGTATGCTCTGCACTTCGGCTGCGGGCACGAACACGCTGTCGGTGGGAAGGGGCAATATGGTGGTCGTGACCAACGTCCTCGGTAGGTTCTCGCCCGCCACACGCGAGTGGTTCGGCGGCGCTTTCAGCGCTCCGACTGCTGCGCAGCTCGGTGCCTGGGAATCCATCGCGAGTGGCTCTCACACACTTGTCGTCGCACCCACCGGCTCCGGCAAGACATTGTCGGCGTTCCTGTGGGCCCTCGATCAACTCGCCGCGAAGGACGAAGGCGAACGCGCCACCAAAGTCCTCTACATTTCGCCACTCAAAGCGCTGGGCGTGGACGTCGAACGGAACCTTCGCGCGCCGCTGGTCGGCATCACACAGACTGCGAAACGTCTGGGCCTCACCCCGCCCGAGATCACCGTCGGTGTCCGTTCCGGCGATACGTCACAGGCCGATCGGCGCTCGTTGATCAAGCGTCCTCCGGACATCCTGATCACGACGCCGGAGTCGTTGTTCCTCATGCTCACCTCCGCTGCCCGGGAAACACTGGTCGGCGTCGACACCGTGATCGTCGACGAGGTTCACGCGGTGGCGGGTACCAAGCGCGGCTCGCACCTTGCGCTCTCTCTGGAACGTCTGGACGGCTTGCTCGAGCGTCCGGCGCAACGCATCGGATTGTCGGCCACTGTCCGTCCCCACGAGGAGATCGGGCGGTTCCTCGCCGGTTCGGCACCGATCCGAATCGTGGCACCGCCTGCCGCCAAGACCTTCGACCTCACGGTCCGTGTCCCCGTCGAGGACATGACCGAATTGGGTATCGCGACGCCCGCCGACGGTTCCGAATCCCCCACCCCGCAAGCCGGTTCGATCTGGCCCCACGTCGAGGAACAGATTGTCGACCTCGTGCTCGATCACCGATCGTCCATCGTGTTCGCCAACTCTCGTCGCCTCGCCGAACGATTGACAGCCAGGCTCAACGAGATTCATGCAGAACGCATCGGTCTGGCCGTCGAGAAAACACCTCGCCCGCCCGCGCAGATCGGAGCTCCCACCGAGGTCAACTACGGCGCAGAACCCCTCCTTGCTCGCGCCCACCACGGATCGGTCAGCAAAGACCAGCGAGCCCTCATCGAAGACGACCTCAAATCGGGTCGATTGCGATGCGTCGTCGCCACCAGCAGTCTCGAACTCGGAATCGACATGGGCGCCGTCGACTTGGTCATCCAGGTGGAGGCGCCGCCTTCGGTTGCCAGCGGCCTGCAACGTGTCGGTCGCGCCGGCCACCAGGTCGGCGAGATCTCACGAGGCGTCGTCTTCCCCAAACATCGCACCGACCTGATTCACTGCGCGGTGACCGTCGAGCGCATGGTCGAAGGCAAGATCGAGGCGATGGCCGTTCCCGCCAATCCCCTCGACATCCTTGCCCAGCAAACTGTTGCGGCCACCGCTCTGGAACCGATCGACGTCGACGACTGGTTCGAGACGGTGCGCCGAAGCGGTTCCTTTGCAACGCTTCCCCGTTCGGCCTACGAGTCGACTCTGGATCTGCTCGCCGGGCGGTACCCCTCGGACGAGTTCGCCGAATTACGTCCGCGCCTGGTCTGGGATCGCGAGTCCAACACTCTGACGGGCCGCCCGGGTTCGCAGCGCTTGGCAGTCACTTCCGGCGGCGCCATCCCCGACCGCGGCCTCTTCACGGTCTACATGGTCGGTGAGAAAGCATCAAGAGTCGGCGAACTCGACGAAGAAATGGTCTACGAATCCCGGGTCGGCGACGTCTTTGCGCTCGGCGCCACCAGTTGGCGGATCGAGGAGATCACGTTCGATCGGGTTCTGGTCAGCCCCGCCTACGGCATGCCCGGTCGTTTGCCCTTCTGGCATGGCGACGGACTCGGTCGCCCTGCCGAACTCGGACAGGCGTTGGGACAATTCGTTCGAGAGACCGCGCTGGGTAATGAAGCCGACGTCGTCGAGCGTTGTCGCGTGGGCGGGCTCGATCACAACGCCACAACCAATCTGATCCAACTCGTCGGTGAGCAGAAGAATGCCACCGGGCAGGTCCCGTCGGATCGAACATTGGTTGTCGAGCGCTTCCGCGACGAACTCGGCGATTGGCGTCTGGTGCTGCATTCCCCGTACGGCCAACGGGTTCACGCACCGTGGGCCCTCGCCATCGGGGCCCGCTTGCAGGAACGATACGGCGTCGATTCCAGTCCGACGGCCTCCGACGACGGCATCATCATCCGTCTCCCCGACACCGAGAACGAACCTCCCGGCGCCGAACTGTTCACCTTCGACGTCGAGGACATCGAAGATCTGGTCACCCAGGAGGTGGGTGGCTCGGCATTGTTCGCCTCCCGATTCCGCGAATGTGCCGCCCGCGCACTGCTTCTCCCACGCCGCAATCCCGGCAAGCGTGCTCCACTGTGGCAGCAACGTCAGCGGTCGGCGCAACTGCTGGACGTCGCTCGCAAGTTCCCGACATTCCCGATCCTGCTCGAGACCGTGCGTGAGTGCTTGCAGGACGTCTACGACCTGCCGGCACTGAAGGAATTGTTCGGCAAGATCGAACGGCGCCAGATTCGAATAGTCGAAGTGGAGACGCCCTCGCCTTCACCGTTCGCAAGTGCGCTCCTGTTCAACTACGTGGGCGCGTTCATGTACGAGGGCGACAGCCCCCTGGCCGAGCGACGCGCCGCCGCACTGTCGTTGGACTCCACGCTGTTGGCCGAACTCCTCGGCCGCGTCGAACTGCGCGAGCTGCTCGACGCCGGAGTGATCGAGCAGGCAGAACGTGAACTGCAACGGCTCGCTCCGGACCGCAAGGCCAAGGACCTCGAGGGCGTCGCCGACCTCCTCCGTATGCTCGGCCCGCTGACCACCGAAGAAGTCACCGAACGCTGTCTCGAAGATCCGGTCTCGTGGCTCGACAAGTTGGTCGCAGACAAACGTGCCCTCCACGTCTCCTATGCGGGCGAGAGCTGGTGGACCGTCGTCGAAGATGCAGCGCGCCTTCGCGATGGACTCGGCGTTCCCCTACCCATCGGGGTTCCGGCCGCGTTCATCGAGCCGGTCGATCAGCCACTCGACGACCTCCTGAGCCGATACGCACGCACTCACGGACCATTCACTCTCACGGATGCGGCTGCACGCTTCGGTATCGGAGTATCCGTCGCGCGTGACGTTCTCGGTCGGCTCGCGCTCGAAAAGCGTGTTCTCGAAGGAGAATTCCGCCCGTCTGCAACTGGGAGCGAATGGTGCGACGCCGAAGTCCTGCGCCGCTTGAGGCGTCGCTCGCTCGCCGCGGCACGGCAAGAGGTCGAGCCGGTCAGTACCGCAACGCTCGGACGTTTCCTTCCCGGTTGGCAGCATGTGGGCGGCACGCTGCGCGGAATCGACGGTGTTGCAACGGTAGTCGATCAACTTGCCGGCGTTCCGATTCCGGCGTCCGCTCTCGAATCGTTGATCCTGCCGAGCCGAGTCGCCGACTACTCCCCCGCGATGTTGGACGAACTCACCTCGACGGGCGAAGTCCTGTGGTCCGGATCCGGAGCAATCTCCGGCAAAGACGGGTGGGTAGTGCTGCACCCCGCCGACCTGGCACCGATCACGCTCAATTCGCCCGCCGACACCGACGTCTCGGAGTTGCAGAAGCGCATCCTCGACCTGCTGTCCGGCGGCGGTGCCTACTTCTTCCGCCAGTTGGTCGACGCGTTGCAAACTACGGAGTCGGCTGCAGACACGGTCGACAGTGCGGTGACGACGGCACTGTGGGAGTTGGTGTGGCTCGGACACATCGGTAACGACACCGTCGCACCGCTGCGCGCACTTCTCTCGGACACCACCAGAACCACCACAAGTCACCGATCGCCTCGACGTGTTCCTCGTGCCCGTCCGTACCGCGGAATGGCGCGCACTTCAACCCCGGCTCGCACGGGACCGGCAACCGCCTCCGGTCGGTGGTTCCAGCTGCCAGGTATCGAACCTGACCCCACTATCCGGGCGCACGCCACGGCTGATCTGCTGCTCGAACGGTACGGCGTCGTAACCCGCGGTTCTGTGATGAGCGAGAACGTGCCGGGCGGTTTCGCGTTGATCTACAAGGTACTGAGCACGTTCGAGGACAACGGGCGCGCTCGACGCGGATACTTCGTGGACACCCTGGGCGGCGCTCAATTCTCGACTCCTCCCGTGGTCGACCGCTTGCGCACGTTCGGTGATTCCATCGAGGGGCGCCACACCTCCTCGGCTGCAGTCACTCTCGCGGCGTGCGACCCGGCCAATCCATACGGCGCCGCACTGCCGTGGCCGGCGTCGGGGGGCGAAGAGTCACCCGGACACCGACCCGGACGTAAGGCGGGAGCACTGGTCGTTCTGGTGGAGGGCGAGTTGGTTCTGTTCGTCGAGCGCGGCGGTCGCACCATCCTGACATTCACCGACGACGGCGGAACTTTGCGCCTGGCAGCGCTGTCGCTTGCCCAGAAGGTGACTTCTCGCGCTGTCGACAAGTTGGTAGTGGAGAAGGTCGACGGAGAGACCATCCACGGCAACGATTTTGCTCCCGTCCTGGTCGAAGCCGGCTTCGCCGCCACTCCTCGCGGATTCCGGTTGAGGTCATGAGGATTGAGGTCATGATGGTTGCGATCGTGAAGTGCTGGAGCGGCGACCATGCCTGAGGGCGATACCGTGTGGCGGGCCGCCAACGATCTGCGCGCTGCCCTGGCCGAGAAGGTACTCACCACCTGCGATGTCCGCGTTCCTCGCTATGCCACCGTCGATTTATCGGGACATCGTGTGGATTCCGTCGCCAGCCGCGGAAAGCATCTGCTGATCCGCGTGGGCGAAGCGTCCATTCACACGCATCTGAAGATGGAGGGTCAGTGGCAGATTTATCGCCCCGGCGAGCGCTGGCGCAGACCCGCCCACCAAGCGCGCATAATCTTGGCCACCGAAGACTCTGTAGCAGTGGGCTTTTCACTGGGAATAACCGAGATCCTCGAACTGGGGCAGGAACAGGAGGCCGTCGGGCACCTCGGACCGGACCTGCTCGGGACCGATTGGGACAGTTCCGTGGCCGTCGAGAATCTTCGCGCTGCAGACTCCGTACCGATCGGAATCGCGCTCCTGGATCAGCGCGTGATGGCCGGACTGGGCAACGTGTACCGCAACGAGATCTGCTTCCTACGAGGCATTCACCCGAAGACGCCGACACACCGCGCCGGGAACCTCGACGCGATTGTGGATCTGTCATTCCGCACCATCAACGTCAACAAGTCGCGTCGCATCCGGGTCACCACCGGCGACACCCGCCCAGGTAGGCAAACGTGGGTGTACGGCAGACGCGGAAAACCTTGCCGCCGATGCGGAACCCGCATCAGAGAAGACACCCTCGGACCGGATCGGCTCACCGAGCGAAATATCTTCTTCTGCCCCGTGTGCCAGCCGTTCACGCCTGGTTAGCGTTGATCAGCAGCCGGACGCAATGGCGCACAAATCGCTCGCGTTCGACGACGATCGAGCCGTCCAGATAACCGATGAACAGTGTGAACAACGCCCCGACCAGCCCGACTGCCACCAGCTGCTTGTCCACCGGATCAGCAATCTCGGACAACTGGTCGTACACCAGGTCCACGAACGCCGGCATCGATTCGATACCGCGTCCGCTCAGCACCGGCTCCGAGAGCGGAGCGATCAGAAGCACTCGCCCCATTGCCGGGTCGTCGACCATCAGCTTGACGAAAGCGTCGACCGCAGCGGTGGCGACTGCCTCGGATGTCGTCTCGGACTCCACTGCCGTGGCGAGCGCCGACTGCGCGCGCTCGGCGACAAACGTGTGGACCGCGACAACGTACTGATCGCGATCGGTGAAGCTCTCGTAGAAGTACCGCTCGGTCAGACCAGCGGCCTTGCAGACCGCTCGCACGTTGACGGCCGGACCGTCGACCGCACCGAGCAGTGTCACTCCGACGTCGAACAACGTCGCCTTTCGAGTGGCCCTGCGTTCTTCGATGCTCACAACTTCCCCACTTCGCCGACACTTGTTCTTCAATGCACCCGGTATTCGATCCTTGACTACCGCTGTTGTCGATCCTAATCTGACAACATGCGTAGTCAACTTGGCGACAGCAGCACCCCGGTTCCCCTCGGTCCGGATTCCCTGACCTGGAAGTATTTCGGCGACTGGCGCGGGATGCTCCAAGGTGTCTGGGCAGGTTCGATGCAAAACATGCACCCTGGTCTCGGCGCCGGGGTCGAGGAGCACTCGCAGTTCTTCGACGAGCGCTGGGAACGGCTGTACCGCTCGCTGTATCCCATTGCCGGCGTGGTCTTCGACGGCGATCGCGCGCAGCAGACAGCCGAAGAAGTCCGTGGCTATCACACACGGATCAAGGGCATCGACAAGCTGGGACGCCGGTACCACGCACTTGATCCCGACACCTTCTACTGGGCGCACGCGACATTCTTCATGGGCACCATCGTCACCGCCGAGAACTTCTCCGGTGGCCTGACCGAGGCCCAGAAACGACAACTCTTCACCGAGCACATTCAGTGGTACCGCCTGTACGGGATGAGCATGCGCCCGGTTCCCGAAACCTGGGAGGCATTTCAGGAGTATTGGGACCACATGTGCCGCAACGTACTCGAAGACAACAAAGCGACCCGCGACGTCTTGGATTTGTCGGGGCTGGGAAAGCCCCCGTACATGACGTGGCTACCCGATCCGTTGTGGCGGCTCACGCGGATTCCCCTCGCCCGCGGATTCGTGTGGCTGACAGTGGGCATGTACGACCAACCGGTTCGCGACCTTCTCGGCTACTCGTGGACCAGTCGCGATCAGAAAATTCACAACGCTGTCGGCCGCACCGTCAACGCCGTCTTCCGCCTGGTGCCGTGGCGATACCGGTATCAACCGCGCGCTCGCGCGGGATGGGACCGAGCCAGCGGCAGAATTCCCGCCGGGGCACCACTGGTCCACACACCGGCGCGCAATCTACCTCCGCTCGAGCAGCGAGATAATCCGATGCACTACAGCCCGAGGGTCTGATCTGCCATGCTCTGAACATGGAGTGGGACCTGCGAACACTGCTGAACCGGCCGATCACGTCTCACGGTGCGCCGCTGGGACAAGAACGTGTGGCGGCGAGAACCACCGCGTACATCTACGGCAACATTCTTGTCCTCGCCGCACTCGTCCCGGTGACGAAATCTCAGGAATCGCTGGGCGCCGCGATTGTGGTCGGCACGGCATTGTCGACGTACATCGCCCACACATTTGCCGAGAGCGTCGGCGAGAGCATTCGCAACGACCGCCGTCTCACCACCGCGGAGAGAATCGACTCGCTGCGCGATTCTGTCCCGATCCTCACCTCCGCGGTTGTTCCTGTCGCCATTCTCGCGACGGCGTGGTTCAACTTCCTGGAACCACGGACGGCGCAGTTGATCGCGGAAATCGTCTTGATCCTGCGCATCGGATCCACCAGTTACGTGATCAGCCGTCTTCACGGCGAGAAAGTCAGCACGAACACACATCTGGCAGCCTTCGGCCTCGCTGCCGTCGCCACCCTCATAGTCGGCTTGAAGATAGTGCTCACTCATTGACGAGCCACAAGTGCAAATTGCCAGGCCTGAAGGGGTACTGCCGTTACCCGGCTGAGCAGTCACTCCCACCGAACCAGTGGCCGCCGCTACCGTGGACGACATGAGCATCCCGAGCCTGAAACTGAACAACGGCGTCGACATCCCCGCGCTGGGCTTCGGCGTCTACCAGACCCCGCCGGACGAAACTGTCGCCGCAGTCGAGTCCGCGCTGTCGGTGGGTTATCGCCATATCGATACGGCTGCGGCCTACGGCAACGAGAAGGGTGTCGGCGAGGCGATCCGGCGATCCGGTCTCGATCGCGGTGAGATCTTCGTCGAAACGAAAGTCTGGATCACCGACTACGGATACGACGAGACCTTGCACGCCTTCGACAAGAGCGCAGGCAAACTCGGAGTCGAGCAACTTGACCTCCTCATCCTTCACCAGGCGTTGCCGAGCGAGTTCGAGCGCACCATTGACGCATACAAGGCCCTGGAAACACTTCTCGCAGACGGCAAGGTTCGTGCCATCGGAGTCAGTAACTTCATGCCGGATCACCTCACCCGACTATTGGACGCAACGTCCGTAGTGCCGGCGGTCAACCAGATCGAGGTCCATCCATACTTCAGGCAGTCGACCTTGCTCGAGGCCGACGCCGATCACGGCATTCTGTCTCAGGCATGGTCACCGATCGGCGGAATCACGTTCTATCGCGACGGCTCTCACGGCTCAACCCTCGAGGACGCCACCATCGGTGCTATCGCTTCCTCTCACGGCAAGTCTCCCGCACAGGTGATGCTCCGCTGGCACCTCCAGCAGGGCCGCCAGGTGATCCCCAAGTCGGTGACTCCCTCACGCATTGCGGAGAACTTCGACGTGTTCGACTTCGAACTCACCGCCGAAGAACTCTCCGCAATCGACGCACTCGACACCGGAGTTCGCGGTGGTCCCGAACCCGAGGTCATCACTCGCGAGAAGTTCGGAATCGAGATCCCCGAAGCGTGAAAAACCCAGCAGCTCGCGTGGTCTAGCTGGCGCTCCACCCTCCGTCGATGGTGTACGACGCCCCCGTCACCATCGACGCATCGGTCGATGCCAACCAGCCCACCAGCGATGCCACCTCCGCAGGCTCGACCATCCGTTTGATTGCGCTCTCGGTGAGCATCACCTTTTCGACAACCTCGGATTCACTGATTCCGTGAACCTTTGCCTGGTCGGAGATCTGGGATCGCACCAGTGGCGTCAGGACATAGCCCGGATTGACGCAGTTGCTGGTGACACCGTGTGAGGCGCCTTCGAGCGCAACAACTTTCGACAGTCCTTCGAGTCCGTGCTTAGCCGTGACGTATGCACTCTTGAATGCCGAAGCGCGGAGCCCGTGGACCGAGGAAATGTTCACGATGCGACCGAAACTGTTGCGGTACATGTACGGCAGGGCGGCCCGAGCGAGGAGGAATGGCGCTTCGACCATGAGGCGCTGAATCTTCCGGAAGTCCTCGACGTCGAAATCCTCGATAGGACTGACCCGTTGTATGCCGGCGTTGTTGACGAGTATGTCCGTCTCGAGTGACAGATCCACGAGTTGGTCGGTGTCGAGGAGATCGACGGCCCATGCAGTGCCGTCGATCTCCTCGGCCAGCGACTTCGCGGCGACGTCGTCGAGATCGGCGACGGTCACGTGCGCGCCGCGGGCGGCGAGGAGTCGAGCACACGCCTCGCCGATCCCGCTGGCACCACCGGTGACCAGAGCAGACTTTCCGGTCAGCGTCATACAGACACACCGGCCCGCTCGTCGGCGAGAACACGGGCGTCAGCGGCGTCGACGGACTCGAGCGAGATTCCCTTGGTCTCCCGCGCGAAAATGACTGCAACGATGGTGACCAGGGATGCCAGCAGGAGATAGATCGCGATGGGGACCGAGGAGTCGAACTTGCTCAGCAATCCGGTCGCGATGATCGGAGCCAGTGAACCCGCCACGATGGACGTGACCTGATAACCCAGGGAGACACCGGAGTAGCGCATCCGAGTCGGGAACATCTCGGCCATGATCGCGGGTTGGCCTGCGTACATGAACGCGTGGAACACGAGCCCGATGATGATTGCCGACAAGATGACTGCATTGTGCCCGCTGTTCATCATCGGGAAGGCGAAGAATCCCCACGTTCCGGCGGTGACGGCGCCGATCATGTACACCGGGCGTCGACCGATCGTGTCGGACAGTTTGCCTACCAACGGAATCACTGCGAAGTGCACGGCATGTGCCATCAGCATCCACCAGAGGATGTGCGCCGTGTCCGCATGAACGACGACCTTGAGGTAAGTGATCGAGAAGGTCACCACGAGGTAGTACATGACGTTTTCGGCGAAACGCAGCCCCATCGCGGTCAACACTCCGCGCGGGTAACGCTTGACGACCTCGAAAACGCTGTACGAGGTTGCCTTGACCAGTTCTGCTTTCTTCTGCGCCGCAATGAAAATGGGAGCATCGGTGACCTTGGTCCGAACGTAGTACCCGACCAGAACGATCACCGCGGAGAGCCAGAAGGCAACGCGCCAGCCCCAACTCATGAAGGATTCGTCCGAGAGCGTCGACGTCAGGATCAACAGCACGACCGTCGCCACCAGGTTGCCCATCGGCACGCCGGCCTGAGGCCACGACGACCAGAATCCGCGCGATCGATTCGGGCTGTGCTCGGCGACCAGGAGTACCGCCCCACCCCATTCGCCGCCGACCGCGAATCCTTGGATGAAGCGCAGCGTGACCAGCATTGCCGGCGCCCAGTAGCCGATCTGACCGTAGGTAGGCAGGCAGCCCATCAAGAACGTTGCGGCGCCGACCAACAGCAAACTGAACTGCAGCAACTGCTTTCGGCCGAATTTGTCTCCGAAGTATCCGAAGACGATTCCGCCGAGTGGCCGGGCGGCGAATCCGACGGCGTAGGTGATGAAAGCCGCGATGATCGCATCCAGCTCGTTGCCGCCGCCGGGGAAGAAGACCTTGCTGAAGACCAGCGTGGCCGCCGTGCCGTACAGAAAGAACTCGTACCACTCGACCACGGTGCCCGCCATCGAGGCGCCGACCACCTTCTTCAGCCCCGATGGTGGGGCTTGGCTCTCGGGTTTCGGCATGTTGTCGACGCTCATCGTGGACTCCCTCGTCTTCAGTTCGCGATTCGCCTGCTCTTCACGATCAGGAATGTGACCGCTCGCACACTTTTTGTGACTCGATGAGTATCAGTGCAGATTGATGGCACGACAATGACAAATCTCGCACCATATAGGTGCAAAAATGCAGATATGACTCTCGGACTGAGCCCGGACGACCTACTGGTGCTTCTCGCGGTCGGTCGCACCGGTCGCTTCAACACCGCCGCCGACGACCTCGGCCTCAATCACACCACCATCTCGCGCCGCATTTCCTCGCTCGAGAAGTGTCTCGGCGGCCGTGTCCTGGTTCGCTCGTCCGGCGGCTGGGAGCTGACCGACCTGGGCAGACAAGCCCTCAGCGCGGCCGAGCGCATCGAGGCTGCGGTGAACGAACTGGCGCTCGACTCCACCGGTCAGCAGCAACTCGACGGCGTCGTGCGAGTCTCGGCGACCGACGGATTCAGCGCATACATCGCGGCGCCCGCCGGCGCCGCGGTTCGCAGACGCCATCCCCGCGTCAGCGTCGAGATTGTTGTCGCAACCAGAAAGGCGTCGCAGATACGCTCGGGTCTCGACATCGAGGTTGTGGTCGGCAAGCCTCACGTTCACCGCGCCGAAGCAGTCCATCTGGCCGACTACGCGCTGGGTTTGTACGCGTCCCGAGACTATCTACGTCAGAATGCTGTTCCCGAGAGTGCCGCAGATCTGGCCGATCACTCGCTCGTGTACTTCATCGACTCGATGCTGCAGGTCGACGAACTCGATCTGGCTCGCAAGCTCACGGTTTCCATGCGCGAGGCCGTCACGTCCACCAACGTGTTCGTACACATCGAGGCAACGCGCGCGGGTGCCGGCATCGGCCTTCTCCCCTGTTTCATGGCCGAGCAGCACGACGATTTGATTCGCGTTCTACCGGCTCACATCGAGGTGAGACTTTCCTATTGGTTGGTGGCCCGTTCGGAATCCTTGCGACGCCCGGAGGTCGCAGCGGTGGTGACAGCTCTTCGAGAGACGGTGGATCGCAAGCGATCTCAACTCCTCGGTTCTCCCGGAACGAACGAAGCGCTCAGTCCAGAGTCGAACGATGCTGGACGATGACCTTGCGCGCCAATTCGGCGATCTTGACGTTCATGTTTTGTGAGGTTCGCACCAGAATGTCGAAGGCCTCGTCGTCGGACACACGATGCAGTGCCATCAGCAGACCGACGGCCTGACCGATTTCGCGGCTGCTTGCCAGACCACGTCGCAGCGAGTCGGCATCCTCGCCTCGCGTCAGCGCAGTGACGGCCACGGATGCAAATGACGCCAACATGATCGCGTGGTCGGCAACGGTTTCGGTGAAAGCCCCCGGAGTGTCCGAGAAGAGGTTGAGGGCACCGAACTTCTGACGATCGACCATCAGCCGGAACCCCATCGATCCGCGAATGGGTGTCTCTGCCACTACTTTCCGAGCGAACTCGGGCCACTGATTCGGGGTGCGAAGGTCCGACTCGAGTTGCGGCGCCTCCGTATCGAGGGCGTCGATGCACGGCCCCTCACCGGTGGCACGCTCGAGATCGTCTGCATAATCGGCGATCTCGTCGCTCGCCGCTACGGTGACGTTGGTGTTTCCACGTCGCAGCATCAGACTTGCGTGGTCGCAACCGGGAATCAACTCGACAGCCGCCGAACAGATCGCGGAGTACACCTCGGCGCTGTCTGCCGCGGAGTAGAGGATCTCCGCCAACGCCGCGAACACTGCCTTGGGTTCTGTCAGTGCTTGGTCGCGCTCAGCCATCTCCATACACCTCGGGGTCTACCGTTCATCGAATTCTTCATCGAACGGTACAAACCTTACTTACTCGACCTGATGGGGTCGCCGCCGCTCGCCGATTCCCGCCCGTCCGTCCCCTGAAAAGCCTCCGTAGCTGCGCGGTGATGCAGCGCCGTGACCGTGGTGATCTGCTTGGACACCAGGTCGTTGAGTTCGCGGTACTGCTCCTCGGTCTCCCCGGCCGGAATGTCTCGCAGGACCTCCCACATCGCACTCTTGCCGCACAGCGCGGTCCGCATGATCTCGAGCGTTGCCAACTTCACGAGGCGATTACGCCAGATGGCGTCGACATGGACGAGACGTCTGATCCGATTGACCGTCGCGTCGATCTTGGAGTACCGCGGCAGAGATATGCCCTGGGTGTCCTCGATCAGTTGCAGCAGCTGCTCGATCTCGTACTCGAGCTCACCCGGCAACGAATCCAGCTCACCGTCGGCCCAGACGCCGTACGAGTCCGAGAGTGACCGCGAGAGTTGCAGCCCCACCATCGCCCCGCACAGGTGAGTGACCAGATAGCCGGTAGCTATGTGTTCCTCAGCAGATCGCGACCGATTACCGAACATTGAGATCCTCCTGGGCGACGCTCGACCGGTCTGTGCTGACACGGGTGGTGATTCGCCATCCGCCTACCCGCGACAGACCGAGAACAAACGACAGGCGACTCAGACCCGATCCGGCACCACGACGACGGGCTCGAGGATCTCGGCCCGCGACTCCGGCGCTGCGGCGCGCAATGCGTCGGCCGACTCGTCGTCCGGCTGGGTCTGAGACTCGATTTCGGCTTCGACACGCGCTCGGTACGTGTCGACCTCGCGTTCGACGGTGGCGGCATCCCAACCGAGAATCGGGGCAACCAATCCGGCGACCTGCTGTGCGCAGTTGACACCACGATGCGGATATTCGATTGCGATACGCGTACGGCGGGCGAGGATGTCGTCGAGGTGCAGTGCCCCCTCGGCCGCGGCGGCGTACACAGCTTCGACCTGAAGGTAATCGGGCGCGTCCGTGATGGGCTGCAACAACTCCGGTGTCTGCCGGCCGAGTTCGAGGACCTCGGTGATGAGCGAACCGTAGCGGTCGAGCAGGTGCTTGACGCGATACGGATGCAAGCCGTACTGCTCGCCCAGTTGCACGGTCTGGTTGATCAACGCGAAGTATCCGTCGGCGCCGACGAGCGGTACCTTCTCCGTGATCGACGACGCAACCCGCGCCGGAATGTCTTCTGCTGCGACGTCGACGGCGTCTTCCGCCATGACCCGATACGTCGTGTACTTTCCGCCGGCGATGGCGACCAGACCTGGAGCCACACGGGCAACGGCGTGCTCGCGCGAGAGCTTCGACGTCTCGTCGCTTTCACCGGCAAGCAGCGGGCGCAGGCCGGCGTACACACCGTCGATGTCGGCGTGCGTCAACGGCGTGACCAGGACGGAGTTCACGTGGCCGAGGATGTAGTCGATATCTGCTTTGGTTGCCGCCGGATGTGCGAGATCCAGGTTCCAGTCGGTATCAGTGGTGCCGATAATCCAGTGACTGCCCCACGGAATGACGAACAGCACCGACTTCTCGGTACGCAGGATGATGGCGGCTTCACTGACGATGCGATCGCGCGGGACGACGATGTGTACGCCCTTCGACGCTCGCACCCGGAACCGTCCGCGCTGACGTGAGAGCGCTTGGATCTCGTCCGTCCAGACACCGGTCGCATTGATGACGACGTGACCCTTGACCTCGGCGGTACGGCCGTCTTCGCAGTCCCGAACACGAACTCCCGAGACCCGATCCGCTTCCCGCAGAAAGCCGACGACCTGCGTCGACGTTCGGACGACCGCGCCGTAGTGTGCAGCGGTCCGTGCGACGGTCATGGTGTGCCGAGCGTCGTCGACGACGGTGTCGTAGTACTGGATGCCACCGGTCAGCGAACTGCGCTTGAGGCTCGGCGACATGCGTAGTGCGCCCGCCCGCGTCAAGTGCTTCTGGGAGGGGACCGACTTTGCGCCGCCCATTCGGTCGTAGAGGAAGATTCCCGCCGCCATGTACGGGCGCTCCCACACTCGGTGAGCCAGAGGGAACAGGAACTTCAGCGGCTTGACCAGGTGCGGAGCGAGCGTGGTCAGCGAGAGTTCGCGCTCACGCAATGCTTCACGAACGAGGCCGAATTCGAGTTGCTCTAGATAGCGGAGACCGCCGTGGAACATCTTCGACGAGCGACTGGACGTGCCGGATGCGTAGTCACGGGCCTCGACCAACGCAACCTTGAGTCCGCGGGTGGCCGCATCGAGCGCAGCCCCGACACCGACAACACCGCCGCCGACAACGACGACGTCGAATTGCTCGGTCTGAAGCTGTTCCCAAGCAGCTTCACGCTGCTGCGGGCCGAGAAACTGCGCACCTTGCTGCTTACTCAACCCGGTCTCCTGTAAGTCGACGACGAATCCGTTTACAGGCTAGTAGCTTGATCCACATACTGCGACAGCGCACGGATAACTGCGAACGCGCCCGAACATAGGAGTACAGTGAATCAATACATCGCCGCCATCGACCAAGGCACGACGTCGAGCCGCTGCATGATCTTCGATCACGACGGCGCCGTGGTGAGCGTTGCGCAGAAAGAACACGAGCAGATTTTCCCGCGTGCCGGTTGGGTCGAGCACGACCCGGTTGCGCTGTGGATCAACACCCGGGAGGTGGTGGCCGGCGCTCTCGCGAAGGTCGACCTCACGCGGGCCGACATCGCGGCCGTCGGAATCACGAATCAGCGTGAGACGACCGTCGTTTGGGAGCGTTCGACGGGCAAGCCGATCTACAACGCGATCGTGTGGCAGGACACGCGCACGGATCAACTGTGTGTCGAACTGGGCGGCGACGAGGGTCCGGACAAGTACCGAGACAAGACCGGACTGCCACTCTCGACCTACTTCGCCGGGCCGAAGATCCGGTGGATTCTCGACAACGTGGACGGCGCGAGAGCCAAAGCGGAGGCCGGAGAATTGTGCTTCGGCACCGTCGACACGTGGATCGTATGGAACCTGACCGACGGTGTTCACGTGACAGATGTCACCAATGCGTCACGCACGATGCTGATGGATCTCGAGACCCTCCAGTGGGACGAATCGATCTGCGCGGACTTCGGAATCCCGATGTCGATGCTCCCGGAAATCCGTAGTTCGTCCGAGGTCTACGGCACCGGCCGTCCTCGCGGCAATCTCGCCGGTGTGCCGGTCGCCGGAATCCTCGGTGACCAGCAGGCAGCCACATTCGGCCAGGCCTGCCTCTCCGAGGGTGAAGCCAAGAACACCTACGGCACCGGCAATTTCATGCTTCTCAACACCGGAACGAAGCCGGTGCACAGCAAGCACGGACTGCTGACGACCGTCTGCTACAAACTCGGCGAAGCCCCTGCCGTCTACGCACTCGAAGGTTCCGTCGCGGTGACCGGCTCCTTGGTCCAGTGGCTTCGGGACAATCTCGGAATCATTCAGAACGCCAAGGACATCGAGCCGCTCGCCGCGAGTGTCGACGACAACGGCGGCGCCTACTTCGTACCCGCGTTCTCCGGACTGTTCGCACCCCGGTGGCGACCGGATGCACGCGGCGTGATCGTCGGCCTGACGCGGTTCGTCAACAAGGGACACCTGGCACGCGCAGCACTCGAGGCGACGGCATACCAAACCCGTGAGGTCATCGACGCCATGCGTGCGGATTCGGGAGTCGAACTGTCCGCGCTGAAGGTCGACGGCGGCATGGTGGTCAACGAAACCCTGATGCAGTTCCAGTCGGACATCCTCGGAGTTCCCGTCATCCGTCCGGTGGTCAACGAAACGACAGCACTCGGCGCTGCGTATGCAGCGGGCCTCGCCATCGGTTACTGGGCCGACACCGAAGACATCCGCAACAACTGGGCCGTCGGCCAAACCTGGGAACCGGCGATGGACGAATCCGAAAGGTCACGGCTGTACGCGGAGTGGAACAAGGCCGTCGAGCGGACGTACAACTGGTCCGAGTAATCACCCCGATCCTTCCATACCGGAAGAGCTGATCATGGTCGCCTATTGATACTCCTGAGGTATCAATAGGCGACCAAGTTGGTATTGGACGTGACCTACACCACTCTGCGAATCTCATTCAGGCGCGCCACGTTTCGGCGCCGCGAATGTTGCAGAGAAAGGTCGCCACGCATGAGTTCACCCACTCGCAGTTCCGAGGAGATCAACGCCAAGGCACGAAGAGCCGGTATCGCTTCATTCATCGGAACCACCATCGAGTGGTACGACTTCTATATCTACGGCACCGCTGCTGCCCTGGTATTCGGCGAGATCTTCTTCTCCGACACACTGCCGAACGGAGTCGGCACGCTCCTCGCCTTCATCACCCTGTGGGCAGGCTTCCTCGCCAGGCCGATCGGCGGGATCATCTTCGGTCATCTCGGCGACCGGATCGGGCGCAAGAACACTCTGGTCATCACCTTGATGATGATGGGCGTCGCCACTGTCGGGATCGGACTCCTCCCCACCTACGCGCAGGTCGGCATGTGGGCCCCGATCGGTCTGGTCACCCTTCGCGTGATCCAAGGAATTGCGGTCGGTGGTGAGTGGGGTGGCGCGGTACTCATCGCCAGCGAGAACGCGCCGAAGGGCAAGAGCATCCTCTACTCCGCGTTCGCTCAGCAGGGCTCCCCCGCGGGAAATCTGTTGGCAACCATCGCATTCTTCCTACTGTCCTCGATGCCGACGCCGTCATTCCTTCTCTACGGCTGGCGAATCCCTTTTCTCGTTTCGGCAGGCCTGGTCATCCTCGGCATGATCATTCGCCTGAAACTCGAAGAGTCCGACGAGATGAAGGCCGTTCTCGCCCGCAAGAAGGTCGTCAAACTTCCGCTCGCCGAAGTATTGCGCAAGCATTGGGTGCTGGTTCTCCTCGGCGCCGGCGCACTCCCCCTCGCCCAGGTCACCTATTTCAAGAACACCTTCGCATTGTCCTGGGCTACAAAAGAACTCGGATACGACCGCGGCACATTCCTCGCCGCTATCGCGATCGCACTTGTCGTGCAGTTCATCGTCCAACCGTTCGGGGCCGTTCTGGTTTCCAAGATAGACATGCGGAAGGCCATGTGCCTGATGGTGATACCGGAGTTCGTTCTCATGCCCGCGATGTTCTTTGCCATCAGAACCGGGAACTTCACCATCGCAGTCGTTGCGATGTGTCTCGCCACGATCCCGCACTCGATGTTCTACGGCGCCATCGCCGGCGTTCTCGCTCGCGCCTTCCCTGCGAACATCCGTTACACGGGTCTGTCGACGGCGTATCAACTGTGTTCCCTTGTCGTCGGCGGCGGAACTCCGGTACTGGCGCAGTGGATGCTCAACACGTCAGGCAACATCGTCGGGGTCGCGATCGTGTCCGGACTGTACGCACTTGTCTCGCTGATCTGCACCCTTCTCCTGCTCCGACGTACCGGCTACAACGCAAGCGAACTCTCGACGGCCGAGCAAGCGGATTACGACGAGCTCGAACTCGAGAACGCTCTTGCCGATACTGCAAACTCGCCGAAGTCCGAAGCGGGTGAAATTCCTACCGGTCGGGCAACCGTCTAAGCCAGGGACGGCAGCGCTTGCTCGGACAATTTCAACACTTCGAGAAGAGCAGGTCTGTCGTCTCCATCTCGCCAGGCGATACGCAGTTGAAGGGGAGGAGGTGGATCCATGACGGGAACAAAGACAACATCAGGGTTCACGATGCTTTGGGCCACCGACGAAACAGTCAACGAGCATCCGATTTCCGCGGACACCAGCGCGATCAACGACATCGAATCCGGTGCCGTCTGCACGATTCGAGCCAGGAACCCTGCGTTCTTCGACGCAGTGAGCAGAGACTCCCGCAGAATCGAACCCGGCTCCGCCGGAAGCGTCACCCAATTCTCGGACTCCAATTCGATCAACCGAACCGATTCCCTCGACGCCATCGGATGGTCTTTCGACATGGCAACCAGAAAGTTCTCCTCGGCGATCAATCTCGACGTGATCCCGAGCGGCGGGACGGTCCACCGGACCATCCCGATGTCGAGGCGTCGATCGAGCAACATCAACAACGCCTCGTTCGCGAAAGCGGAACTGTCGAGCACGAATTCGATACCGGGATTCGTCTTTCTCACCAATTTCGCCCACCGCCCGACGAGTAGGTGCGACGAGGTTCCCGCGAAGCCCAGGCGAACGCGACCTGTCGTTCCCTGGCCTGCCGCGGATACCGCGATCTCGGCCATCCGGCACGCGTCCAGAATTTCGCGCGCCGGAAGCAGCAGTGCTTCACCGGCAGCAGTCAACCGCACAGTTCGAGTACTTCGATCGAACAACGGCGAACCGAGCTGTTTCTCGAATTGCCTGATCGTTCGACTCAGCGGCGGTTGCGCAATCCGAAGGCGCTGAGCCGCACGGCCGAAATGTAGCTCCTCAGCCACCGCGAGAAATGCGTTGATCTGATGAATTTCCACCCGACATTGTTGCGCCACACCGGCCGACCATGTCAAGTTTCCGAAACCGACCAAGTGCGCGAGAACGTAAGAAGAGGTATACACGTGGACAAGACGCTCTCGATGAAAGAGGCCATCGGTCGATACGTCGGCGACGGAATGACTGTTGCGTTGGAGGGCTTTTCGCATCTCATTCCATTTGCCGCGGCACACGAGATCATCCGGCAGGGCAGGAAGGACCTCACGCTGTGCCGGATGACGCCGGACATCGTTTCCGACCAACTCGTCGCCGCCGGCTGCGTCCGAAAGCTGGTCGCTTCGTTCTTCGCCAGCGGCTCCGCAGGTTCTCTGTACGAGTTACGCAGACGCATCGAGAACCAGGACCCGCTCCCCCTCGAAGTCGAGGAATACAGCCATTACGGCATGGTGTGCCGGTATCAGGCGGGAGCCGCCAGGCTTCCCTTCTTCCCGCTACGGTCGTACGCCGGTAGTGATCTACCCGCACTCAACCCACAACTGAGACTCGTCGAGGACCCGTACGGCGGCGGGAGCGTCTACGTTGTGCCGCCATTGAATCCGGATGTCACGATCATCGGCGCACAGCGAGCGGACTCGTCCGGGAATGCGCAGATCTGGGGCATCGCCGGGGTGCAGCAAGAGGCCGTGTACGCCGCGAAGAAGGCAATCGTCGTTGTCGAAGAACTGGTCGACGACGAGGTCATCAGGTCAGACCCGAGCCGAACTCTGATTCCCTCGCATGCAGTCGACGCGGTTGTCGTCTGCCCGCGCGGCGCACACCCGTCGTACGCGCAGGGATACTACGACCGCGATTGCGGCTTCTACCGACGCTGGACCGAAATCTCCAAAGACCCTTCACAGCTGAGAAATTGGCTCGACGAATGGGTGTACGCACTCGACAGTCACGGCGAGTATCTCGCCAAACTCGGAGCCGACTACTGGTCGGATCTCGAGGTCGGACCAAAACTCTCCACACCAGTCGACTACGGGAGCAGACTATGACCACCACGATCGACACCGGTAACACCACCTCCACCGAAACGATCGTCGCCGTCGCGGCACGCGAATTGGCGGGTAAGCGCCGGGTCTTCGCCGGAGTTGGGCTACCCACGCTCGCAGTCGATCTCGCGCGGCACACGTCGAATCCGGACGTCGAGCTGATCTACGAATCCGGAGTGTGCGGTGCACATCCGTCGGCAATGGCCGAGGGTATCGCGGACTCCGTGGTTGTCTCCGGTGCCGAATCCGTGCTCAGCATGGCCGCGCTCTTCGGTTACGTCCTGCAAGGTGGCAACGTCGACGTCGGATTTCTCGGGGCCGCTCAAATCGATCGAACGGGCAGTCTGAACACAAGTTTCATCGGTGACTGGAAGAACCCGACGGTCAGACTGCCCGGAGCAGGCGGGGCCGTCGAGATCATCGCGAACGCCGCCGAGATCTTCGTCGTGATGCGTCGCCACGATCTCAGTTCCTTTCCGGCCGAGCTCGACTTCTGCACCTCACCCAGCCCTGCCCGCGCCCACGCCAGCGGTAAGGGCATCATGCCGGTAGGTGCAGGAGTGACCAAGGTATTCACCAACCTCGGCGTCCTGACACACCAGGGCCCCGGCGGCGAATTGGAGTTGACCAGCGTCCACGAGGGAATCTCTGTCGATCAAGTCCGAGAGTCGACGGGATGGGACCTCGCCGTCGCCGAGCACGTCACCATCACCACCCCACCATCGAGCACGGAGATCGATCTGCTCCGCAACACTATCGACAAGGTCAGGCTGTACCTGCGGTAACACTCTTCCGGAGCCTGCCGACGGCATCGACCAGCACGGCTTCGGGATACGTCGCGAAACACAGTCGAGCGCTTCGACCGAGGTCAGCTTCGACCGCGAAGGCCGAACCTGGGACAAATGCCACGCCGTGCTCGAGCGCGGCACCCAGGAGTTCGGTGGTGTCGACGTCGTCGACGAAATCCATCCAACAGAACATCCCGCCGCGGACCTCGGAAAAGCGTGCACGCCCACTCAATTCCGTCTCGGCGGCCGTGACCAACGCCTTCGCTCTGGCGCCGTAACCCTCCCGGAGCTTGTCGAGGTGCGTTTCGAACCATTCGACGTCGGAGAAGAGGTCTGCGGCGATCTGCTGGGTGAGCGAAGACCCGCACAGGTCAGCGCCTTGCTTGATCAGTTCGACCGCCTCGCAGACCTTTCGGTCGCCGTGCAGCCAGCCGACGCGCAGCGCCGGTGCCAACACTTTGGAAGCACTGGACAGCCGAATCACCCTGTCCGACAACGCCGCCAGCGGTGCGGGCGGTTTCTCGCCGAAGTACAGTTCGCCGTACGGGTCGTCCTCGAGAACCCAGAACCCGTATCGGTCCGCCAGCGCCGCCAAGTGCGCTCGCCGCTGCGCCGAAAGCACCGCGCCCCGCGGGTTGTGGAAATTGCTCACGGTGTGCACAACTTTGGGCCGAAGACCGGCGGCGAGTTTCGCCTCGAGCGCGTCGGTGTCCATTCCGTCCTCGTCCAACTGGACGGGAACGAGACGAGCCTGCGCCGTCCGAAAGACCTGCAGCGCACCGGTATATGCCGGTTCCTCCACGACCACAACGTCACCGGCGTCGAGGAGGACCTGCGCGAGCAGGCTCAGACCTTGCTGAGAACCGTGTGTGATCACAACTTCGGACACGTCGAGTACCCGCCCGATCTTGGAGGATTCGCGCTCGGCGATCACCTCACGGAGGCGCCGCAGGCCTGACGTCTCGCCGTATTGAACGGACGAGGGGTCACCGAGTGCGTCGTGGGCTGCCTTCGAGATTCGTTCCCGCGGAATGAAATCAGGATCGGGTAGTCCGCCGGCCAAACTGATGACGTCGGGTCGGGCAGTCAAGGTGAGCAGATCGCGAATTGCAGAACTACGGAGTCCGTCCATACGAGCGGACAGCGCGGCGTGTGTCATGTGAAGCTCCCAGGCACGCAGAATGAAGGTCAGAGGAAAACACCCTGAGCCGTCCTGGGTCAACGGGGCGGGAGAGCGCCGAGATACCGACCCTTGATTCGGTCGGTATCTCGACTATCTCACCAATACTTCAGTATGTGAAACAGACTTCTCACATTGTAAGAAGACTCTGGTCCGTTCTCAGTCCAGGTCGTCGTGACGCATGAGCTGACGAGCTGCCTCGGTGATCGATCCGGTCAGCGACGGGTACACCGAGAACGTCTGAGCCAGGTCGTTGACCGTCAGGTTGTTCTGCACGGCGATCGCGATCGGCAGGATGAGTTCCGAAGCGGTGGGCGCGACCACAACACCGCCGATGACCACGCCGGTAGCCGGGCGGCAGAAGATTTTCACGAAGCCGCGGCGCAAACCGGACATCTTGGCGCGCGGGTTGGTGTTGAGCGGCAACATGACGGTGCGAGCAGGCACCTCTCCGTTGTCGATCGCGGCCTGCGAAACACCCACCGTTGCAATTTCGGGGCGTGTGAAGACGGCCGATGCGACGGTCTTCAACTTGATCGGGCTGACGCCTTCACCGAGTGCGTGGTACATCGCGATACGTCCCTGCATCGCAGCCACCGACGCGAGCGGGAGCAGTCCGGTGCAGTCACCGGCGGCGTAGATACCGGAAACCGTGGTGCGCGAGACCCGGTCGACACGCAGGTATCCACCCTTGTCCAACTCGATGCCGACCCGCTCCAGGCCGAGACCGTTGGTGTTGGGGACGGAACCGACGGTCATCAGTGCGTGGCTTCCTTCGACCGTGCGGCCGTCGGAGAGCTTGACGATGATGCCCTTCTCGGTGCGCTCGACGGCGTCTGCGCGGGCGTGCTTGACGAGGGTGACACCGCGCTCGGCGAGGGCGTCCTCGAGCACGAGCGCCGCATCGGCATCCTCGCCGGGCAGAACACGGTCACGACTGGACACGAGTGTGACCTTGACGCCCATCTCGGTGTACGCGGAGACGAACTCGGCACCGGTGACACCGGAACCGACCACGACCAGGTGCTCGGGCAGCTCGTCCAAGTCGTAGAGCTGACGCCACGTCATGATTCGCTCACCGTCGGGCTCGGCTCCCGGGATGATGCGGGGGCTGGCGCCGGTGGCGATCAACACGACGTCTGCGTCGATGGTCTTCTGCTCGCCGCTTCCGAGCGTCGCGCGAACCTGGTGTGCTGCCATACCGAGGAGCGGATCGGTCAGTTCGGCGGTGCCGGAGAGAACCTCGACGCCAACCGTCTGCAACCGTGCGCGAATGTCCGAGGACTGGGACAACGCGAGACTCTTGACTCGGGAGTGGATCTTCGGCAGTGACACCGAAGCCTGCTCCGGATCCAGAGTGATGCCGAGGTCGGATGCACGACGCATGTCGGTGCGGATTCCGGTGGACGCGATGAACGTCTTCGACGGGACACAGTCGAACAGCACACACGCGCCGCCGACGCCGTCCGAATCGACCAGGGTGACCGTGGCCCCGTGCTGCGCGGCTACCAGTGCCGCCTCGTAGCCGGCGGGTCCGCCACCGATGATCACGATCCGGGTCATGTGTCCTCCAAGTCCTCGCGTGGCCGGCAGGGGTCTCCCGTCGACCAGTGTCACGCTATTCGAGCACCACGTGTCGCGCAGTGCTTGTACCAGATTACTTGCGTCCGGTGGTCCGCTTCGCCACACCCTCGGACCACGGTTTAGGCTTGCGCCCGTGTCGATTTATGCCGCCTACGGTTCCAACATGCATCCCGAGCAGATGTTGTTGCGCTGCCCACACTCGCCCATGTCCGGGACAGGGTGGCTGCGAGGCTGGCGCCTGACCTTCAGCGGCGAGGACCTCGGCTGGGAGGGGGCTCTCGCCACCGTGGTCGAAGACCCCGATTCCAGTGTTTTCGTGGTCCTCTACGACGTCCCGGAAGAGGACGAAGTGAGTCTGGACCGCTGGGAAGGTGCCGAACTCGGTCTGCACCGCAAGATCCGCGTGCGGGTCGACACCGCAGGCGATGCGGTGCTCGCTTGGCTCT
Organism: Rhodococcus sp. 5A-K4; assembly: GCF_046097995.1. Lineage (NCBI taxonomy): Bacteria > Bacillati > Actinomycetota > Actinomycetes > Mycobacteriales > Nocardiaceae > Rhodococcus > Rhodococcus sp. 5A-K4. Next base: position 13,150 of record NZ_JBJURM010000018.1, on the reverse strand, counting down.
ACGTCATGGATGCGTACGAAGGCGGACTGCCGTCGGCCCGCTACATCGGCGTGATGGCCGACGCCGCCGAGATTGCCGGAGCGCCGGCCGAGTACGTGCGAGAGTTGCGGACGAGAAACAGCCGCAACGTGGGTCCCGGTAACGGTGTTACCGATTAGATAGCTGTCCTGCTCAAAGCAGCAGGAAATACGCGAGCACTGCAAGTGCTGCGAGTACCACCACAATCGTCAGGCCGATAAGCACACGCTTGGAACCGCGTGACTCCGATTCGCCTGCGACAACTGCAGTTTCCGGCTCGACTGTTGCCACCCCGGTTGCAGTTTCAGCCGCCACCTTCTCACGTCCGAGAGTGTCGAACACCTCCGTCACGTCGTGTGAAGGCGGCAAACCGATCGGAACGATCGTGTGCGACGTCGAGGTGAAACCGGCAGCCAGAATTGCGGCTCCCAGCGCGGCCGACTGCTCCGGTCCGGGCCCGAGTTCACATCTGACACCGAGCTTTTCGGCGATTCCGGCCGCTATGGACATCATGGCTGCTTTGTCTGTCGCCGGTTCTCCGTCACCGGTGACGACTACGGCGTCCAGGTTCTCCGGCATCCAACCGAACGCACCCAGTGCCGTCGCGAGGCGTGAACTCGGTGAACTCCCGTCGCCGGCGAAGCCGAATGCGCGGCCGGCGGCGACGCCCGAACGCACCAGCGTGACCGCTGCCCCGGTGTCGTCGACGTGATAGATGCCGATGAGCGTGCCGGCGAGTGCCGCGATTTCCGACTCGAACCACGCCGAGACCGCCTCGGCGTCCGAGACGAGAGTGACCCGCTCGAGGCCTGCATAGACCAGTGAATCCTGCATGAGGGCCGCTGTGGACGAGTCCCAGCGCGACGGGTAGGTCGCGACGATGTCGGGCGCTCCCCCACTTCGACCACCACGATCGGGCAGCGGCTCGCATTCCTGCAATAGGCAGCGAATCGACGTCGCCACCAAATCCTCGGCGCGGTAACGGGTATCGGCCGTTCCGGAGACGCCACTCGGGTCCCCCACACGGCCGACAAAACCTGACCATGATTCCGAGAATTCACGGCCGGCACCCAATTGCTCGGTACCGCCGAGCACGGTCGTTCCGTCCTTGCGTTGATTGAGAATCGTGTCCCTGACCAACACCACCGGATCGGCCGAACCCGGATCGTTGGACGCAACTACAGCCGTCGACACCAATGTGCCGATTCGCACTCCCACACCTATGGACATGCCCGTACCTTCACTCGAACGACACGAAAAACGGTACCCCCGACGGGAACCGGAACTATCCCAGAACCAGGCTCGTCAGAACCTTCACACCGACGCCGAGTGCACGCTCGTCGAGATCGAAAGTGGGTTGGTGGATGTCGAGCTGATCGCCTTCACCCGACCACACGCCGAGCCGCGCCATGGCACCCGGCACGGTTTCGAGGTACCACGAAAAGTCTTCGCCACCACCGGATTGCGGGGTGTCCGCCAAAGCATCTTGTCCGACGGTCGCGATGGCGTCCTCGAACATCCGAGTGGACACCTCGTCGTTGACGACCGGTGGCACTCCGCGACGATAGTTGAGTTGGTAGCGAACTCCGGTGGGCGCGAGCAGTCCGTGGACGATTTCTTCCACGAGCGGTTCGAGCAACTCCCACGTGTCGTGATCGCCGGTACGTACCGTGCCCGTCATCATGCCGGTCTGCGGAATCGCGTTGGGCGCCTGACCTGCACTGACCGCACCCCACACCATCACGGTGCCGGTACGCGGATCGATACGACGGCTGAGCATTCCCGGCAGCCCGGTCACGACTGTGCCGAGTGCGTAGATGAGGTCCGTGGTCAGGTGCGGCCTCGACGTGTGCCCACCCGGAGAGTCGAGAACGACCTCGATCGTGTCTGCAGCAGAGGTGATCGCGCCCAGACGCATTCCGACCTGGCCCGCCTCGAGTCGCGGATCGCAGTGCAGAGCAAAGATTCTGGACACGCCGTCGAGCGCGCCGGCAGCGATGACGTCGAGTGCACCACCAGGCATGACTTCCTCGGCGGGCTGAAAGATCAGCCGAACCCCGACGGGAAGTTCGGGCAGCGTGGCCAGAGCCAATCCGGCGCCGAGCAGGATGGTGGTGTGGGCGTCGTGCCCGCATGCATGAGACACACCGGGGACCGTGGACGAATACGTCGCCCCGGTCGCCTCCTGCATCGGCAAAGCGTCCATGTCGGCGCGAAGTGCGATTCGCGGCCCCTCAGGTCCGATGTCGCACGTGAGCCCGGTGCCACCGGGAAGGATCTTCGGCGACAGCCCAGCGGCGGTGAGGCGGGTCGCGACGAATTCGGTGGTCGCGTATTCGCGGCGAGCCAACTCCGGGTTGGCATGGATGTGTCGACGCCACGCGACGAGGTCGTCGGTGTGCGCGTGAATCCACGTGTCGATTGCCGCGTTCACCGGCGATCTACCCCTTCCAACAGACGGGTGCGTTGTTCTGGATCGGACGCTACCCGGACAGCAGTGCGGGCCAACGCAATTGCACCGTCGACTACCGCTCGATCTGCGGAGGTGGTGATACACGCGGCCGCGAACTCCGGCTGATGTGTCACTGCCCCCGATGAATCCAAGCCTATGACCGGGTGAATTCCCGGAATCACATTGGTCACATTACCCATATCCGTACTACCCAGTGGACGGGAGCGCTCCCATTCCGCTGCCAGTGGCACCCGCCCGAGGTCGACGATCTGTTCACGGTACGCCGCCGCCAGCCACGGATCGGGGGTCAACTCGGTGTAAGTGGGCGATACCGTGCGGATTTCGTGGGTGCATCCGGTGCCGAGTGCGCCCGAGGCGAAGCAGGCGTCGGCACGCTCGGACAGATTGGCCAACGACGCGGCCGTCTCGGCACGCAGGTAGTACAGCAGTTCTGACCGAGCCGGAACGATGTTGGGAGCAGTGCCGCCATCACTGACGATTCCGTGAATCTGTTGCCCTGGCTGGAGGTGCTGGCGCAACAGTCCGACCGCCACCTGCGCGAGCGTCGCGGCATCGGCGGCATTACGACCGAATTCCGGCGCAGCAGAGGCGTGCGCTTCGCGACCGTGATAGCTGACGGCGATGTCCGCCAGGGCCAGCGAGGTGGCACCGATGATGTCGATCGGTCCTGGATGAACCATCATGGCCGCGCCGACGCCGTCGAATGCACCACGCTCGAGCATCAGAACTTTGCCGCCACCGGTTTCCTCCGCGGGAGTACCGATCACTCGGACTGTGATCCCCAGTTCGTCGGCCACGGTAGCCAACGCGATGCCGGCCCCGACCGCGGCGGCGGCAATGATGTTGTGCCCACAGGCATGACCGATCTCGGGCAGCGCGTCGTACTCGGCGCAGATCGCGATGACCAACTCTCCGCTGCCGTAGGTGGCATCGAATGCCGTCGGCAGATCGACGATCCCGTGAGTGACCGCGAAACCGTGCTGCGCCAGTAGGTCCGACACTTTGGCAGCGCTGCGGAACTCCTCGAAGGCAAGTTCCGGATCGCTGTGAATCGAATGCGACAGCGCAATCAGATCGGCCTCTACGGACCTGACTGCGCTGTCGACATTCTGGTTCACGCGATCATTGTCTCACCCGAAGGAGAAGTTGCTCTTGTCAGTCACCTGAGCGAGGTCCGCAAGAGCATCGCGGTGGATGCCTGCCTTGATTCCCGCCAAGTTCTTGCCGTGAGTCGACGTCAGTGCCGACGCCTTGGTCACTGCTGCGGCGAGTACTCCGTCGCCGTCGACCGTTTCCTGCACGATGCCGGCAGCAAGCGCGTCGGCGCCGCCGAATCGACGCCCCGTCGTCATCGCGTCGACTGCCGTCTGCTTGGGCAGACGACTGTTCAACAGTGCTGACATGCCGACAGTGAACGGCATGTTCAGTCCGACCTCGGGGAGGCAGTAGAAGCCGCGGTCCGCGCGCATGATCTGGAAGTCGTGCGAGGACGCGAGCATGGCGCCGGCGCCGAACGCGTGCCCCTGCACCGCCGCGACCGTGGCCATCGGGAAGGTCAACAAACGGCTGTAGATGGTGTGGACCTTGTCCAGGTAGCCGGGCAGACCGTCGAGATTGCCGAAGATCCACGTCGTGTCCAGGCCGTTCGTGTAGAACTTGCCCGTCGCCGTCGTCACCAGGGCTGCGGGTCCCTCGTGCGCTTCGACTTCGTCCAACTTGCTGTGAACAGCGTCGATCCACTCAGGGCCGAAGCGGTTCTCGTTGTCCGTTTCGCCCTCGTTGCCGAGGTACAGGATGAATACGTCGCCGTCGCGTTCGAGATAAGGCATGGATGGGAGAGTAACGCCCGCCAACTCACCCGGCGAACCGACCCGACTCCTCAGTAGGGTTGCTCACATGGGAACGATCGCCGAGGCCGCCGCCGCTGCTCTGTCCGCCATGACTGGCTCTTCGTCACCGTCAGTCGCCATCGTGCTCGGGTCGGGGTGGACCGATGCCGCAGACGTGTTCGGCGACGCCGGTGCGGACGTGACAGCCGAAGTCTCGATGGCGGATCTTCCTGGCTTCGCCCCACCGTCCGCTCTCGGCCATGCGGGCACCATTCGTTCGGTGCGCGTCGGAAACACCGAAGTTCTGCTGCTGCTCGGGCGCGCGCACGCATACGAGGGCCACGATCTCGGTACCGTCGTCCACCCGGTCCGGACAGCCATTGCTGCCGGCGCCGACACGGTCATCCTCACCAATGCGGCCGGCGGAATCCGCGAGGACTACGCAGTGGGGCAACCGGTGCTGATCAGTGACCACCTGAACCTGACGGCCCGCTCTCCCCTCGTCGGCGCAGAGTTCGTCGACCTGGTCGACGCATACTCGCCGGAACTGCGTGCGCTGGCTCGCTCGATCGACCCGGACCTTGCCGAGGGTGTTTACGCCGGGCTTCCCGGTCCTCACTACGAGACTCCGGCCGAGATTCGAATGCTTCGTACACTCGGCGCCGATCTGGTCGGCATGTCGACGGTTCACGAGACCATCGCGGCTCGCGCGCTCGGCGCCCGCGTTCTCGGCATCTCCATGGTCACCAATCTGGCCGCCGGAATCACGGGCGCCCCGCTCGACCATCAGGAAGTGCTGGCGGCAGGCAAAGCATCGGCGGCCCGGATGGGAGTGCTGCTGCGTCAACTGGTCGAGCAGCTGTGACACCACTGAACGTCACGGAGTGGATCGACGCCGATCCGGACCCAGTTACCCGCGCAGAATTAGCAGCCCTTTCCGAACATGAACTGGCCGAACGCTTTTCCGCACCACTGACGTTCGGCACTGCTGGGCTTCGCGGGCCGGTGCGCGGCGGACCCAACGGCATGAACCTCGCGGTCGTCATCCGGACCACGTCCGGTCTGGCGGCCTGGCTGACAGCTCGCTGCCAGGGCGGGTCCCGCGTTGTGGTCGGCCGCGACGCCCGGCTCGGTTCAGAGGCATTTGCTCTCGCCGCCGCCGAGGTCATGGCAGCGGCCGGGTTCGAGGTGACCCTGCTCCCCCGCCCACTGCCGACACCGCTGGTGGCGTTCGCGGTGCGCAGGCTCGGGGCAGCGGCAGGTATCCAGATCACCGCCTCCCACAATCCTGCCGCCGACAACGGTTACAAGGTGTATCTCTCGGGCGGAGCGCAACTCGTCTCCCCCGCCGATCGTGAAATCGAGAGCGAGATCGCCCGCATCGGTGGTGCCGCCGACGTCGCCCGGGCATCGGTGATTCCGGCCGACGATTCTCTGGTCGAGGAGTACATCGCCCGCATCGCGACCCTCCCGCACGGCGACGCCCGCTCGATCCGGATTGCGTTCACGGCAATGCACGGCGTCGGCGGGGAGACTGCGACAGCGGCTCTGCGAGCAGCAGGGTTCGACGATCTGCACGTCGTGGCGGAGCAGTTCGATCCCGACCCCACGTTTCCGACCGTCGAGTTCCCCAATCCCGAAGAGCCCGGTGCCGCAGACCGCCTGCTCGCCCTTGCCCGAAGTATCGACGCGGATCTGGCGATCGCACTCGACCCGGATGCCGACCGCTGCGCCGTCGGAGTTCGCGACGGTGATCAGTGGCGCATGTTGCGCGGCGACGAAACCGGGGTGCTCCTGGCCGACCACGTACTGCACACGGCGCCCGAAGATTCGTTGGTGGCGACGACGATCGTCTCCTCGACTCTGCTCTCGAAGTTGGCGAAAGCTCGCGGAGCCAGGTTTGCGCAGACACTCACCGGATTCAAGTGGCTCACGCGCGCCAGCGACGGACTCGTCTACGCCTACGAGGAAGCGATCGGGCACTGCGTCGATCCGGATGTGGTGCGGGACAAGGACGGAATCTCAGCTGCCGTCCTTGTGGCCGACTTGGCTGCCACCCTCGCGGGCAGCAACAGAACCCTGTTGGACGTTCTAGCCGACTATGCCGTCGAATTCGGACTGCATCGTGGGGACCAAGTATCCCGCCGCGTCGAGGATTTGAATGACATCGCGGAGATGATGAAACGACTACGCGCCGATCCTCCTGGCCAACTCGCGGGTGAGCCGGTCACGACCGAGGACTTGTCCCTGGTTCGCGGCGGTATGCGCACCGACGCAGTGATATTCGACGGGCCGTCGATCCGCGTGGTTGTTCGGCCGTCCGGAACCGAGCCCAAGCTCAAGTGCTATCTCGAAGTTGTCGTCCCGGTGGCGAACCGCGACGACCTCGCGAAGGCACTAGAGCAGGCGAAGGCCCGGCTGGCCGAACTCCGAACCTTCGCCCTTTCGCTCTAGCGGGGCCCGAACTGCCGATCGCCGGCGTCACCGAGACCGGGGACGATGAAAGCGTTCTCGTCGAGTCCGTCATCAATGCTCGCGATGACCAGACGAACCGGGTGGCCGGACGCTGCCAGCGCGTCGACGCCGGCCGGAGCGGCCACGACGCACACTGCCGTGACATCCGTCGCGCCACGCGCAACCAGCAAGTCGATGGTGTGCACCATCGAGCCACCGGTGGCGAGCATCGGATCGAGCACGAACACCGGGATACCGGACAGATCCGCAGGCAGGGATTCGAGGTACGGAACCGGCTGATGAGTCTCTTCGTCACGTGCCATTCCGACAAAGCCGACGCCGGCCGACGGAATCAGCGCACTCGCCTGTTCGACCATGCCCAGACCGGCCCGCAGCACGGGTACCAACAACGGCGGCTTCGCGAGCCGGATGCCCGTCGTCGCTGCTACCGGGGTGTCGACCGGAAACTCCTCGACCTCCGCGTCACGCATGGCCTCGTAGACCAGCATGTGCGTGAGCCTGCGAAGTGCGGAACGAAAAGTTGCGTTCTCACTGCGTGCATCACGCATTGTCGTCAAGAGGGCCGCCGCGAGCGGATGGTCGACTACGTGCGTTTGCATGACCATCAGAATAGTTCCTCGGGAACCGGAGCACCCCGCGCGGCGTCCAAGAAGGAGTAAGCGCAACGGGGGGAAGACAAGTTGACAAATCTGGATCTGGACACTGAAAGCATCGCGGAGTTCGCCACGCGGTTGGGCACTGTTGCCGACAACGTCGCGCAAGCGCGACAGGACGCGGCGGGTGGCGATCACTTGGCTCTGTCCACTGTGCTGGGGCTGATCGGCGGCGACTTCGTCGATGTCGCGAGCCGAGCACAGCAAGCGCACATCGACGACATCGATCGACTGTCCGCTGTGATCTCCAGCGTCCAGTCAGCCACCCGCGACGCTCACGCCGTCTATCTCGACTCCGAGGAATCGGTACGAACGACTCTCGCTGAAGCCGCACGCTCATGATCGACGTCGACGCACTCGCACGACCGATCATCGATCTGGTCGACATTGTCGGGACTGGCGTCCCCAGCGCAAGTGGACCCGACGTCGGCATCCGAATCGCTACGGACGCCCTCGAGATCGCATACCAATTGGGAAGCGCTGCTCTGAGCGAACTGGCGTCCTCTCAGAGCTCGTCCACGGCACTCACCGCTGCGGTGACCAAAACCGAGCAGACGCAGACGTCGACGCGAAACCTCGCCGATCGTGGGACCGACATCGCCGGCGTCGTGGACGAAGCAACAACGTCCGTGTACGCGGGAATGACCGAACTCGGTGAGATTCTCCAGTCCTTTCTGACACTCGCGATCAAGGCCGGGCCGACGCTGATGACACCGACGGGCCAATTGATGTTGTTGTCGGCCGCGTTGGAGCACCTCGGACGCGCGGTATCGGTTATCGAGCGGGTACGCGGTGAGCTGGCGGGGTCGACCGACAAGATGTCCGCACTCGTCCCGTCCGTCCCGATACCCGATCCCGCACCTGGAGTCTCCGGTTCGGTGGGTGGTTCCGGTTCCGTCGGTGGTTCCGGTTCCGTCGGTGGTTCTGGTTCCGTCGGTGGAGTAGAGGTCGAACTTCCCGACGGCTCGATTGCCACCGCACCGAACGCCGAGGCCGCTGCTGCCGTACGCAACGCGCTTACTCAACAGGGTGTCCCGTACGCCTGGGGAGGCACGACACCCGGAGTCGGTCTGGACTGCAGTGGTCTGACGCAATGGGCGTACGGCCAGGCCGGAGTCGATATTCCGAGGTTGGCTCAGGAACAGGGAATCGGGAACCAGGTCGATCAGAACAACCTGATGCCGGGCGACCTCGCGGTCTGGGACGGCCACGTCGCGATGGTGATTGGCGGCGGCCAGATGATCGAAGCCGGCGACCCAGTCGAAATCAGCGCCATCCGAACCACGAACAGCGGCATGGGCTTTCACGGTTTCTACCGTCCGACAGAATGACAGGAAACATGAACGAGAACATGCGGGAATCACCGCCGATCATCACAGCCGTCTCCGTCAACCGCGCTGGAACCATCGCGGTCCGCGCCACGGAACACGCCATTCCCGTGGACCTGCGGATCAGCCAGGAGGAACTGCGGTACGGCGGGGAACGGTTGGCGCAACAGATACTCACACTGTGCTCGAAAGCAGCAATCGAGGCCGGCGCCCGCCATCGTGTGGAGCTCGAAGAGACCGGAGTCCCGGCAGCGATCCTCGATCGGCTCGGTCTCGCGACCCGAGACGAACTGGCCGATGTCGATGCCGCCGAGGGCCAGATCCTTCCGTCGAGCTGGATGCGTTCGATATGAGCGAGATTGATCGAATCATGGAGCTGGCGAAACACCGGACCGGACTCTTGCAGGACGCCGTCGACGGGGTCGGCGCTCTGCGGGCGGTCGTCTCGAGCGAGGGTGGGATAGTCACGGCGACTGTCGACGGGCTGGGCGCTCTGGTCGACCTACGGATTACCGACGCAATCACCACGATGAATTCTCGCACTGTGGCCGCATTGACTGTCGCAACAATTCACCAGGCAGTTCGACAGTCCAACGACGAACGAGAGCGACTGGTCAGTGAGCTCCGAGTGGCACTGAAACAAACGTGACGAACCCCCGCTATGCCTTTCGCTCTGCGGTGGATAGGCTTCCGCCCATGGCTGGAGACATCGTCCCTATCGAAATCGGACTCACCGACGGAGACCTCGTCACTTTGTGGGCACCCCGCTGGCGCGAGGGCGACGACGAGTGGGAAGCGTTCCTCGGCCATGAGGAAGACCTGTACGGGTTCTCCTCCGTCGCAGAACTCGCGGCCTTCATCCGAACGGACTCCGACAACGACCTGGTCGAGCATCCGGCGTGGGCCGTCGTCTCCGGACTGTCGGCAGCCGAGCTCGAACCGGAGGAGAACTTCACGTTCGACTTCGTCGGCGTGCCGGAACTGGCCGCAGGTGATCCTGAGGCACTGGCGGTCTCGGAACTCGAAGACACCTTGAACATGGCTCGCAACATCGGCGAGGTGTGCGAACTGGACGCGGTCATCCGCTTCTTCAGCGGCCATCCGGTACTCGGCGCGCTTGCGACCGGCGCCGGCACCTTCGAAGGTCGCGAAGGCCTGGAGCTGTGGGACCAGGTCGGCGCTGCGATCGTCAAGGACTGGGACGCCGTTCTCGACGCCATCGACAAGGTGGTCACCTCCCCGAAGGTCGACGCAGCTGCCGTCGCGGTCGCCGAAGCTGAACTGCTCGCTGCCGCCGAGAACACCGTCGACGCCGACGATGTCGCTGAGGAGGGCGAGGACGAGGAATTCGACGAAGACGACCTCGACGAGGAGGAAGACGAAGTCGAGACCTTCTGGGGCGAGGTCGGTGTCGACCCGATCCGCATCATCACCTCAGCCGAGACGTTCTACACTCTGCGCTGCTACATGGGCGATCAGGCGATCTTCCTCGGCAAGGACGGACTGATCACCGTCTTCCGTAGCGAGCGCGCACTCGCTCGCTACCTCGCCGACAACCACGAACACGATCTCTCGCAGGTCAGCACGTACGGCGAAATTCAGAATGCTGCCGTCGACGGTTCACTCGAAATCGAGGTCACGGACGAGAACGTCTACGTTCTGCCCGGCATCGCCGACGACCTCGCCCAGGGTCCGGACGTCGTCGACGCCGAGCAACTGGAACTTGCCGTCGAATTGTTCACCGATGCAGCAGATTTCGCCGACGACGACTCCACCGAGGAGGCTCTGTCCGCGTCGAACGAGCTGGGTTGGTACGTCTCGTACCTCCTCAACCCCGATCCGTCGCGGATGGCTCCGAGTGCACCGTTCACCAAGGAATCCGAGGCCTGGCGCGAACTCGAGCGTGAGTTCGAGGCCCGGCTGCGATCTGAGTAGTCGGGTGCACGTCAGCTAGCCGATGAGCACGGCGTAACCCGGCTTGATGACGTCGTCGATCAACGCGAGGCGCTCGTCGAACGGGATGAAGGCCGACTTCATCGCGTTGATGGTGAAGCGTTCCAGATCGGTCCAGCCGTAACCGAAGGTCTCGACCAACGCGGCCATTTCCCGGGTCATGCTGGTGTCGCTCATCAGTCTGTTGTCAGTGTTGACGGTCACGCGGAAGCGCAAGTCCGCCAACAGTCCGAACGGATGGTCCGCCAGGGCCGCTACGGCTCCGGTCTGCACGTTCGAACTCGGGCACAGTTCCAGGGGAATGCGCATGTCACGGACGTAGTTCGCGAGTCGACCCAACTCTGCCCCACCTTGGCCGGCTACATCGATGTCGTCCACGATCCGCACGCCGTGGCCCAACCGATCCGCTCCGCAGAAGGCGATGGCTTCGTGGATCGACGGCAACCCGAACGCCTCACCCGCGTGAATCGTGAAGTGGGCGTTCGCATCACGCATGTATTCGAAGGCGTCGAGGTGCCGGCTCGGCGGGTTACCGGCCTCGGCACCGGCGATGTCGAAACCGACGACGCCGCGGTCCCGGAATCGCACAGCGAGTTCGGCGATCTCTCGTGACCGGGCGGCATGCCTCATCGCCGTGAGAAGACACCCGATTCGGATCTCCCGTCCCGCGACCCTGGCAGCGGATTCGCCGGCCCGGAAACCTTCGAGAACGTGCTCGACGACCTCGTCCAAAGTCAGGCCTTGTTCCAGGTGCTGCTCGGGCGCAAAACGGATTTCGGCGTATACGACGTTGTCGTCGGCCAGATCCTCGGCGCATTCGCGCGCGACCCGCGCGAGCCCTTCGGGAGTCTGCATCACGGCGACGGTGTGGGCGAAGGTCTCGAGATAGAGCTCGAGCGAACCACTGTCAGCGGCAGTTCGGAACCATTGCGCCAGTTCGGATGCCGTATTCGCCGGCAGCTCGTCGTAGCCACACTGCTCGGCCAGTTCGAGGACAGTCTCGGGTCGGAGTCCTCCATCGAGATGATCGTGGAGAAGAACTTTGGGTGCGCTGCGGATCGTGGTCAACTCCGGTGCGTTCATTCGCCAACGCTAACGCGAATCACCCACAATTCGCTCGATGAGCAACGGTCGCGAAACGGTGTCGGAATCGGCCCCGATCGACCAGCCTCCGCCGAGGCTCCGCCGCGCGGCATCAAATCTCTCGGGAGTGTCGGTGTGCAGTGTCATCAGCTTCTGTCCGGCGCGGACCACGTCGCCGGGCTTCGCGTGCATCTCGATGCCGGCACCGGCCTGAACGGCTTCGCCCTGTCGTTCGCGTCCGGCCCCGAGCTTCCAGGCCGCGATGCCCACCGCCATGGCGTCGAGTCGGGTCAGTACGCCGTCTCGGTCCGCGGTGACGACGTCGCTGTGCCGGGCCACCGGCAGCGTCGCGTGTGGGTCCCCACCTTGTGCGGCGATCATCGCGCGCCACCGGTCCATGGCTGTGCCGTCGGCCAGTTTGTCTGCGGGGTCGATACCGTCGATCCCAGCCGCGGACAGCATCTCCCGAGCCAGGACCAGGGTCAGCTCGACGACGTCGGACGGCCCGCCGCCTGCCAGCACCTCGACGGATTCACGCACCTCGAGAGCGTTGCCAGCCGTCAATCCCAGCGGGGTGTCCATCCCGGTGATGAGAGCACTTGTACGCACGCCGGCGTCGTTGCCCAACTCGACCATCGTGCGTGCCAACTCTCGCGCGTCGCCGAGGTCCTTCATGAACGCTCCGGAACCGACTTTGACGTCGAGCACCAGGGCGCCGGTTCCCTCGGCAATCTTCTTGCTCATGATCGAACTTGCGATCAGCGGAATGGATTCCACCGTTCCGGTCACGTCGCGCAGCGCGTAGAGCTTCTTGTCGGCGGGGGCCAGGTTCGCTCCGGCAGCGCAGATCACCGCGCCAATTTTCGGGTCCGCGAGAATGTCGACCATCTCCGTCGCCGTGAGCTCGGCTCGCCAACCTGGAATGGCCTCGAGCTTGTCGAGAGTTCCGCCGGTGTGGCCGAGTCCGCGTCCCGACAACTGCGGGACTGCAAGACCACATGCCGCGACGAGGGGCGCGAGCGGAAGGGTGATCTTGTCCCCAACACCACCGGTCGAATGCTTGTCGACAGTGGGCAGCGGCAAGTCCGAAAAGTCCATCCTCCCGCCGGATTCGATCATTGCCTCGGTCCATCGGCCGGTCTCTGCTCGTGACATTCCTCGGAAATAGATCGCCATCGCGAGCGCCGACATCTGCTCGTCGCCGACGACCCCCTCAGTGAACGCCTGAACTATCCAGTCGATCTCGGTTCCCGACAACTCGCGGCCGTCACGCTTGGCGCCGCTGATGGAAACTGCGTCAAACATGGCGGAGCCCCTCTGCTTGTTCCGGCCCGAAAG